>CAXTRP010000052.1:0-611 GCA_964246615.1 uncultured Caulobacteraceae bacterium
CTGCTGGGCGCCTGCGAGCTGCGCCTTATCGTTGGCTACGGCTTGCGCCGCTGCGTCGAGCTGGCTTTGGGAGGAGACGCCGGAGGCCGTCATGGCCGTCTGTCGCGCCAGTTCCTTCTGGGCGTAGAACAGCGCCGACGTCGCCGCTTCGATTTCTGCGCCGCGCTGCGCATAGGAGGCCTGCGACGCCTGGATGGACTGCCCCGCGCTCGCGAGTTCAGCCTGCACCTGTTCCAAGGCGTTGTCGAAAGGTCGCGGATCCAGGCGGAACAGGACGTCGCCGGCATGAACGAACTGGTTCTCGCGCACGGCGATTTCCACCACCTGCCCTGGGACGTTGCTGGCCACGGTCGCCCGGGCGGACTGGACCGAGGCGTCGTCGGTCGCCGCGTAGCGACCGCCCGCCAGGTAGAGGTAGAGCGCCAGGCCGATGAGCAGCAGGGGCGCCAGAAGAATGAGCGGCAGACGCCAGGCCTGAGCGTGCTCTCGGGTGGAACGCGTGCGCGGTCCGGTGGGCGCGGATGCCGGTCCTGCGATGGGTTCGACCTCCCCCTGGACGGCGGCGGCGCCCTCTTCGACGTAGCTCACAAACGCTGTCCTGTCGGTGCGCC
>CAXTRP010000052.1:621-6019 GCA_964246615.1 uncultured Caulobacteraceae bacterium
TGCAACGGCGCGCGGCGGAAGTCAGGCCAGCCTTACCTCGACGTGCGGTCGCCCAAGCTCCATAAACTTTGGACGCTTCGTTCCAAAGAAAAAGTTGCGAGCCGCGTCGTCGCTCCGCCATCAGGCGTCCGAGGTGACAGGCTCTGCGAACTGTCCGCCCTTCCGGTACTTCCACAGATAGGTCGGGAGGACGGCTTCGAGCGCGGTAGGCGCCACGCCCAGAGCCTCCAGCCCTGGAAGGGCCGGGTCCGCCACGTTGTCGCGCTGAAGCAAGGCGACTTGGTCAGTGGTGATCTGCGGCGCGATCACCGGCAGGAGCCTGGCCTGCAGGTCGCCTGCCCGACCCACGATCTTCGCCATGGGGAACGGGAGAGGCAGCAGCAACCGGCGATGGCGTGTCTCGCGCAGCATCAGCTCGAGCAGCTGCTTGAAGGTGAAGACGCCCGGACCGCCGAGCTCGAAGGTGCGTCCCACGTCCGCTGGGTCAGCGAGCGCCGCCGCGACCGCTGCGCCCACATCGCCCGCGTAGACAGGCTGGAAGCGGGTCATCCCTCCGCCGATCAGGGGCAGCACGGGCGAGATCGCGGCCAGACCGGCGAAACGGTTGAAGAAGTCGTCTTCGGGCCCGAACACGATGGAGGGCCGCACCACCGCGGCGGAGGGGATGGCCGCGCGCACCGCCGCCTCTCCGCCCGCCTTGGTGCGTCCGTACTCGGAGGACGAATTCGCGTCGGCGCCGATGGCGGACACCTGCACGAAGCGCTTGATCGCCAGACCGGCCGCCTGTTCCGCCAGCGCCTTGGCGGCGGCGGTGTGCAGGGCGGCGAACCCCTGCTTGCCGGACTCGAACAGCACGCCCACCAGGTTGACGACGGCTTCGGCGCCTTCGAGCGTGCGCGCCACGCTGTCGGGATAGCGGATGTTGGCCTGCATCAGCTCGATCTGGCCCACGTCGCCCATAACGCGCAGCTCGTGTGCGACGTTGGTCCGGCGCGTGGCCACGCGGATGCGCCAGCCGTCCTTGGCCAGCGCGCGCACCACGTAGCGGCCGACGAAGCCCGATCCTCCGAAGACTGTGACCAGCCTCTGCATGTGAGCGCCCTTCGCCAATGTGCTCGCCCGGCCTTAAAGGAGGTTGGGCGCCGTCGCAATTTCTCCGGCTCCCGCATCGAGGGAACCCGGCTTGAGCCCGGCCCCTCATCGCGCTATAGAGAGTTCTGTACATCGCTAGATGGCGCTGGATGGCGTCTTCGAGCGGCGGCCCTCACGGGCCCGCCGCTTTTTTCTTGCTCGAAAGGTCGCGCGTGCGGGCCAAGACCCCGGAGGATCGTAAACTGCTCGAGCTGCTCGACCCCGTGGTCGAGGCGCACGGCTTGGAACTCGTGCGCGTGCGGCTGATGGGCGGCTCGGCCACCGGGCGCACCCTGCAGATCATGGCGGAGAGGCCGGAGGACGGCGACCTCGGCATCGACGATTGCGTACGCCTCTCGCGCGCCATCTCCGAGGTGATGGACGCCGCCGATCCGGTCTCGGGGGAGTACCGGCTGGAGGTCTCCAGTCCGGGGATCGACCGGCCCTTGACGCGGCTGAAGGACTTCGCCGCCTATGAGGGGCTTGAGGCCAAGATCGAGCTGGACCGCCTGGCCGACCGGCGCAAGCGTTTCAGGGGCGTCATCGCCGGCGTCGAGGACGTGGAGGGCCAGCCGCACGTCATGCTCGACATGGAAGGCGAGGCGGACACCGTACTCGTACCCTTCGCCTGGATGCAGGACGCCAAGCTGACGCTGAGCGACGCGCTGATGAAGCTCGGCGCCGACAAGCGCGCCGCCCGCATGGCCGAGGACGGCCATGCGGAACCCCCCGAACACTCCCCTGCGCCCGAGGCGATGGGCAAGTCGAAGCCTGGTCGGGGCGCGAAGTCTGCCTCCCACCTGACGACGTCCGAGGCCCTGCCCCAGGACGACCAACACCCCGATCCTCCGCGCCGGAGAGAAGGGGGCCATGAGAAGCGTGGTGGAGGGGGCAAACGCTCCCCTCGCCAGACTGCGTCTGGTCCCATCCCTCCAGTGGGGGGCGATCGCTAACCCCGAAGGAACCTCGCAAAATGGCTACCGGCATTTCCGCCAACCGCCTGGAACTCCTGCAGATCGCCGACGCGGTGGCGCGCGAGAAGTCGATCGAGAAGGAGATCGTCATCGAGGCGATCGAGGAGGCGATGCAGAAGGGCGCCAAGACCCGCTACGGGAACGAGCACGACATCCGCGCCCACATCGACGTGAAGACCGGCGAGCTGACGCTTAAGCGCGTGGTCACAGTGGTCACCGACGAAGAGGAGATCGGCGAGGAGGACGTGGGCAAGGTCCGCCTGACCATCGCCAAGCGCCGCTATCCCGACGCCGACATCGGCAGCGTCTACGAGGAGATACTACCGCCCTTCGAGTTCGGCCGGGTCCAGACCCAGATGGCCCGCCAGGTGGTGACCCATAAGGTCCGCGAAGCCGAGCGCGAGCACCAGTACGAGGAGTTCAAGGACCGCGGCGGCGACATCGTCAACGGCGTGGTCAAGCGGGTGGAATACGGCAACACCGTCGTCGACCTCGGCCGCGGCGAAGGCATCATGCGGCGGGACCAGTCCATCCCGCGCGAGATGTTCAACGTCGGCGACCGCATCCGCTGCTACATCTACGACGTCCGCCGCGAGGCCAAGGGCCCGCAGATCATGCTGAGCCGCGCCCATCCCGGCTTCATGGCCAAGCTGTTCGCCCAGGAGGTGCCCGAGGTCTATGACGGCGTGATCGAGATCCGCGCCGTAGCCCGCGACCCGGGTTCCCGCGCCAAGATCGCGGTGCTGTCCAACGACAGCTCCATCGATCCCGTCGGCGCCTGCGTCGGAATGCGGGGGTCGCGCGTGCAGGCGGTGGTGGCCGAGCTGCAGGGCGAGAAGATCGACATCATCCAGTGGAACCCCGACGAGCCGACCTTCATCGTCAATGCGCTCGCCCCGGCCGAGGTCAGCAAGGTGGTGCTGGACGAGGAGGACGAGCGGGTCGAGGTGGTGGTGCCCGACGAGCAGCTGTCGCTGGCCATCGGCCGGCGCGGCCAGAACGTGCGCCTCGCCTCCCAGCTGACCCAGTGGCAGATCGACATCATCACCGAGAGCCAGGACTCAGAGCGCCGCCAGCGCGAGTTCTCGGAGCGCACGGCCCTGTTCCAGGAGGCGCTCGACGTGGATGAGGTCATCGCCCAGCTGCTGGTCACCGAGGGCTTCGCGGCGGTCGAGGACATCGCCTACGTGGACGAGGAGGAAATGGCCCAGATCGAGGGCTTCGACGAGGAGACCGCCGCCGAGCTGCAGGCCCGCGCCCGCGACTGGCTCGACAAGGAAGCCGCCGCGCTGGACGCCGCACGCCGGGAGCTGGGCGTCGAGGACGGCGTAATGGAGGTGGAGGGGGTGACCCTGCCGATGGCGGTGGCGCTGGGGAACGCTGGCGTGAAGACCGTCGAAGACCTCGCCGACCTCTCCACCGACGAGCTGCGCGGGGCTTTCGAGAGCAAGCCGACGGGCGAGCGGGTCCGGGTGGCCGGCGCCCTGGAAGGCCTGGAGATCAGCCAGGAGGATGCGGAGAAGCTGATCCTGCGCGCCCGGGTCGCCGCCGGCTGGATCGAAGCCGACGCCCTGGAGGAGCCGGTGGAGGTGTTCGCTGATGAAGACAGTGTTGCGGCGGAGGAAGTGTAACCACGCGGCGGCGTCCGTTCGCTTGCGCCTGGATCGCCCCTTCCCCTTGCCTCTGCAGCGGGGAAGGGGCGCAAAGCACGGCCTAGCGGGGAGGCGGCTGAAGTCTGGCTCTTGCGTGCGAAGCCTTCTCCGTCAGGCGGCCACGTCCGCCCTCCCGCTTTGCAAGGGAGGAGGTCTGTTCGAATGACCGTTCCAGCCACCCACGCTGCAGCCTCCCGCGAGCGCCGCGACGCGGTCTCCGGCGACGTCATGCCCGAGTGCCGGCTGGTCCGTTTCATCGCGACGCTGGACGGCGACGTTGTCCCCGATCTCGCCCGCAAGCTGCCCGGCCGAGGCGTCTGGATCGCGGCTACCCGGGAGGCCGTCGATCAAGCAGTCAAGCGCAACGCCTTCGCCCGCTCCGCGAAGGCGCCGTTAAGGCCTGCTCATGATCTGGCTGATCGGGTGGCGGCGCTGCTGCGCCAGCGCCTGCTCTCGGCGCTTGGACTTGCGCGGCGATCGGGCGATCTTACCTTGGGCTTCGAGAAGGCGGCCGCGAGTGCGCAGGCGGGCCGCGCCGCCTGGATGATCGAGGCCAGCGATGGGGCGGCCGACGGCCGGCGGAAGATGATGCAGGCCGCCGGTCGAGCCGATCCTCCGCCCCGGGTGTTCGGGGTGTTCACATCGGACGAATTGAGTTTGGCCTTGGGCCTTGGACCTGTGATACACTTGAGTTTCTTGGCGGGTAAGGCTGCGCAGCGTTGGACGGTGGACGTCGAACGGTATGCCGGCTTCAGCCCGCTCCTTCCCCAGGGTTGGCGCGAGGGACCGGGTGATGGACGGGGCGGTGAAACGCATCCGTCTTTATGAGTTTAGCCCGGCGGGTTTCTGGAACGATCTATGGCCGGGCGAAAGCCCTGGCGTTGAGTAAAGCGAGCGGATGAGCGACGGCGATAACGAGAATGGCGGCAACGGCGGCGGCGGCGAACAAGGCTCCGATGCTGCGGCCGCCGGGGCGCCCACGGGTTCGGGCGGCCGCAGCCCCCTGACGCTGAAACCGCGCGGCGGCGGTCAGATACCGGCTGGCACCGTGCGTCAGAACTTCAGCCATGGCCGTTCAAAGACCGTTGTTGTCGAAACCAAGCGCCGGCGCGCTCCAGGAGCCGACGAGCGGCCCGCAGCCGTGCGTCCCCAGCCCGCGCCCGCGCCGTCAGCCGCAAGGCCGCCCGAGGTTTCCCCGCGTCCAGCACCCACCGGCGCCCCCGGTCTCAACCTCTCCCAGAGTGAGCTCGCCGCTCGCCAGCGTGCGTTGGACGCCGCCCGTGGAGCGGAGGACCGCCGCGTGGCGGATGCAGCGCGTCGCGAGGGAGAAGACCTGGCCCAGCGCCGTGAAGCTGTCGCGGCTTCTCCACCGCCAGCTTCCGACGCGCCAGCGCAAAGCGCCCCTGTTCCTGCTCCTGCTCCTGCTGCGCCCGTTACGAGCATGGCTGCACCGCGCGCACCAGTCGTCGAGGCGCCGCCTGCCGTTGCGCCCTCGGTCAGCGCACAGTCGGTCGCCGCCCCTACCGTCGCTGCGGCCACCCCTGCCGCACCGTCCACCGACGCGCCTGCCCCGTCCGCGCGAGCCGAGGTCCCGTCGTCGCCTGCGCCCCGGCCCGAAGCGCCGAAAGCTTGGGAGCGACT
>CAXTRP010000052.1:6029-7922 GCA_964246615.1 uncultured Caulobacteraceae bacterium
CGGCGCCCCGCAACGAGGGCACTATTTCCTCGCGCCCACCTCGCGCAGACGTTGGCGGGGATCGCACCCTGCGTCCCGCGACTGGCGGCTTCGGCGATCGCGCACCCCGCCCGGCTCCCTCCGGCGGCGGCTACGGCGATCGTGCGCCTCGGCCTGCAGGTGCGGGTGCGGGCGCGGGTTATGGCGATCGCGCACCCCGCGCCGCCCCCTCTGGCGGCGGCTACGGCGACCGCGCGCCTCGCTCCGCGGGGGCAGGTGCAGGTTACGGCGCCCGCAGCGCGCCCCCTTCGGGCGGTGGCGGTTATGGCGACCGTGGAGCTCGTCCCGCGGGCGCAGGCTACGGCAGCGGGGCGCCGCGTGAGGGCGGTGGCGGCTACGGCGCTGGGGCCGGCGCGGGGGCGCGTCCGGCCGGCGCTTATGGCGATCGGCCACGACCGCCTCGCGAGGGTGGTGCTCCGGGCGCCGGCGACGGCACCGTCCGCTACTCCGCCCTGTCCGCCCGCCCGGCCGGACCGCGCACCAGCCCCGGCGGTCCGCCGCGCGCCGGCGGCGGCATGCGCCCTAGCGCCGCGCCCTCCGCACCCGAGTTCACCAAGACGGCCCGCTCGGCGCCTCCTCATGCCGGCCAGCGCCGTCCAGGCGGCGCCACTGACGAGGACGACCGCCGTCGTGGCGCCCCCGGCAGCAAGGCCCCGTCTCGCGGCAAGGGCGCGCCCGTTCGTCGTGAGGGACGCCTCACCATCCAGGCGGTGGCGGGCGACGGCGATACCGCCGAGCGGATGCGCTCGCTGGCCTCGGTCCGCCGAGCGCGCGAACGCGAGCGTGAAAAGCGCACCAAGGGTTCCGCCCCCGAGCAGGGTGCCCGCGTCCGTGAGGTGGTGATCCCAGACGCCATCACCCTGACCGACCTGGCCCAGCGAATGGCCATCCGCGCCGGCGACGTCATCAAGTACCTCATGCGCCAGGGCACCATGCTGACCCTGAACGACGTGCTGGACGCCGACACCGCAGAGCTGATCGCCAACGAGTTCGGCCACACGGTCAAGCGCGTGTCGGAGAGCGACGTGGAGACCGGCTTCCTCGCCGACGAGGATGAGGCCGACGACACCCTGACGAGGCCCCCGGTGGTCACCGTCATGGGCCACGTGGACCATGGCAAGACGTCGCTGCTGGACGCGCTGCGCTCCACCGACGTGGCGGCGGCGGAGCACGGCGGCATCACCCAGCACATCGGCGCCTATCAGGTGAAGCTGGCCAACGGGGAGGCGGTCACCTTCCTGGACACCCCCGGTCACGCGGCCTTCTCGGCCATGCGCTCGCGCGGCGCCAACGTCACCGACCTTGTGGTGCTGGTGGTGGCGGCGGATGACGGCGTGATGCCCCAGACCATCGAGGCCATCAACCACGCCAAGGCCGCCGGGGCCCCGATCATCGTCGCCGTCAACAAGATCGACAAGCCGGACGCCGACCCGACGCGCGTGATCAACGAACTGCTGCAGCACGAGATCGTGGCCGAGAGCCTGGGCGGCGAGACTCAGGTGATCGAGGTCTCGGCCACCCAGAAGATGGGACTGGAGGAGCTGGTCGAGGCCATTTCCCTGCAGGCCGAGGTGATGGACCTGCGCGCCAATCCCGAGCGATCGGCCGAAGGCACGGTGATCGAGGCCAAGCTGGACAAGGGCCGGGGGCCGGTGGCTTCCATCCTGGTCCAGCGCGGCACGCTGAAGCGAGGCGACATCATCGTGGCCGCTCACGCCTGGGGCAAGGTCCGCGCCCTGGTCAACGACCGCGGCGAGCAGGTGACCGAGGCCGGCCCCTCGGAGCCCGTCGAAGTATTGGGCTTGGACCAGGCCCCTTCCCCTGGCGAGCCCTTCGCCATCGTGGAGAGTGAGG
>CAXTRP010000052.1:7932-8808 GCA_964246615.1 uncultured Caulobacteraceae bacterium
AGAGTGAGGCCCGAGCGCGCGAGCTGACCGAGTACCGCATCCGTCAGCGCCGCGAGAAGGCGATCGCCGGCGGCGGCGCCTCCGCCTCGCTGGCCGAGATGATGGCCAAGCTGCAGAACAAGCAGGTCAAGGAACTGGCGCTGGTCATCAAGGCCGACGTGCAGGGCTCGACCGAAGCCATCATCGGCAGCTTGGAGAAGCTCGGCAACGAGGAGGTCCGTTCACGGATCATCCATTCGGGCGTCGGTGCGATCACCGAGTCCGACGTGCAACTGGCCAAGGGTTCGGGCGCGCCGATCATCGGCTTCAACGTCCGCGCTTCCAAGCAGGCGCGCGACCTGGCCGAGCGCGAGGGCGTGGAGATCCGCTACTATGCGATCATCTACGACCTGATCGACGACATCAAAGGCGTGCTGTCCGGCATGCTGTCGCCGATTCAGCGCGAGACGTGGCTCGGCAATGCGCTGGTCCTGGAGGTGTTCAACATCACCAAGGTGGGCAACGTCGCCGGCTGTCGCGTCACCGAGGGCGTGGTGCGGCGCGGGGCCAAAGTCCGGGTGTTGCGCGAGGACGTCGTGGTGGTCGAACTCGGCAATCTGCAGACCCTTCGCCGCTTCAAGGACGACGTGGCCGAGGTCACCTCGGGCTACGAGTGCGGCATGAACTACCTGAACCAGGACATAAAGCCTGGCGACACGATCGAGTGCTTCACCGTGGAGACGGTGGCGCGCTCGCTCTAGGTTGCCTGAAGGGGCGATCGGGAGCGCGGATCGCAAGGCCCGCGCTCCCTATCTTCAGTGCTCTTCCTTGGCGACGATCCTGTGGAGGACGCCTCCAGAAGGTAGGGGCGGGCGAGCCTATAAAATCGCATCGCCT
>CAXTRP010000052.1:8818-12234 GCA_964246615.1 uncultured Caulobacteraceae bacterium
CGGACCCATGCGCTTGCTGGCGGCGGCGCTTCTGAGCTGCGCCTACATACTCGCCGCCCTGGCGGTCGCGGCGCTCATGTGGCGCGGCGGCGCGGGGTGGGCGGCGGGCCTGAGCACGTTTGTGGGCGTGCTGGCGCTCGCCTTTTCGCTGCACACCCTGGTCGGCCGTATCTTCGACACCGCCTCGCTGAAAAGCGAGATCGCGACGCTTCGCGATGCTCACCGCATCCTCGCCGACCACATCGAGGCGACCCAGGACGCGCTGGAAGCGCTCGGCCGGACCTTTGCGGTTGAAAGCGAGCAACGAGCGGAGGCCATCGTTTCAGAGGTGCGGATGCTGGAGGACTTGGTGGCGCGCATGGGCGAAAGCCTGTCCGCCCGGCTGGCGTCGGCCGCCCAGCCGCCTGACCCCAGGAGTTCGCACCCGCCGGTGGATCGCCAGCGCGCCGCCCTGCTGGAGACGGTGCGCGAGGCGCTGCAGGAGAACCGGGTCGACCTCTACCTGCAGCCGGTGGTCAACCTGCCTCAGCGCAAGACGTTGTTCTACGAGAGCTTCTCTCGGCTGCGCGACGCCACAGGCCGGGTCATGATGCCGGCGGAATACCTGGCGGTGGCCGAGCCCGAGGGGTTGGTCCAGGCCATCGACAACCTGCTGCTGTTCCGCTGCGTCCAGATCGTGCGCCGGCTGGCGTCCAGTGACCGGCAGGTCGGCATTTTCTGCAACATTTCGCCGGCGTCGCTGTCGGACGAGAGCTTCTTCCCGCGCTTTCTAGAGTTCATGAGCCAGAACAAGGATTTGGCTAACGCCCTGATCTTCGAGCTGGGCCAGAAGGCTTTCCGGGACCGCGGCGCGCGGGAGAGCCGCAACATGGGCAAGCTGGCCGAGCTTGGCTTCCGTTTCTCCATGGACAAGGTCAGCGACCTGGACCTGGACTATGCCGACCTCGCCCGCGCCGACGTCAAGTTCGTCAAGATCAGCGCAGGCACGCTGCTCAGCGAACTTGTGGAGGAGGAGGGTCGGGTGGTGTTCCGCTCCATGAACGACATCCTGGCCAGCGACTACGCCCCGCTCATGCGCCGTTATGGCGTGGAGGTGATCGCCGAAAAGGTGGAGAACGAACGCCAGGTGATCGATATCCTGGAGCTCGACGTGAGCCTGGGCCAAGGCCACCTGTTCGGCGAGCCGCGCGCCATCCGCGAGGCGGTGATGGCCGAAACTGCGCCACCGATGGAGTTCAACCAAGCCCCCTTGCGCACCCGCGCGACCGCCTACGGCTGAACGTTGGCGCGATGACCTGGGCAGACGTCATGGCCGCAGGCTTCGCGTTTCCGGAGGTCGGGGTCTAATGGAAGCCCCCCTTTGAAGGTGCGGGCGTGATAGCGCTCGGGTTGGCCCGTCCGCCATAAGCCTCATCTTCCGCTAGCCTCTTTGTCTGACAAGCGGTGCGTCGCCAGGCGAAGCATTGACCGGGGCGGCTGCGCCCGATAGCCGCCGCGGATGATATCGCCTCACCTGCTCGCCGGCCTCTCCGAGGTGGCGGACCGTTATGACGCTCTGCTCTGCGACATCTGGGGCGTGGTGCACAATGGGCGCGAGCCGTTCTCCGCGGGCTGCGCGGCTCTCGCCCGGTTCCGGTCGGAGCGAGGGCCGGTCGTGCTGATCTCCAATTCGCCCCGGCCGGGCGAGGACGTCGTGCTGCAGCTCGCGGGTCTGGGTGTGCCACGTGAGGCCTGGAGCAGCGTGGTCACGTCCGGCGACGCGACGCGCGAGGCGTTGAAGGCGCGCGCGCCCGGACCGGCGTGGGCGGTGGGGCCGATGCGGGACGCACCGCTCTACGAAGGCACGGGCATGAAGTTCGCCGAGGTTCCGGAGGAGGCGGCGTTCGTCTCCTGCACCGGCCTGTTCGACGACGATGTGGAGACGCCGGACGACTTCCGCGAGCGGCTCAAGCTGTGCGTGGATCGTGGCTTGGTCATGGTCTGCGCCAATCCTGACCGGGTGGTGCAGCGCGGAACGAAGACCATCTTCTGCGCAGGCGCCCTGGCGGACATCTATCTGCAGTTCGGAGGCGAGGTGGTGATGGCCGGCAAGCCCTACGCGCCGATCTACGGGCGCGCCTACGCCGAGGTGGATCGGTTGCTTGAACGCAGCGGCCTTCGCACCCGGTTGCTGGCCATCGGCGATGGCCTGCGCACAGACGTGGAGGGCGCCAACACCCAAGGGCTAGATGTGCTGTTCACCGCTGCGAGCGGGGTGCATGCGGCGGAGGTGCTGCAAGGTGGCGCCCTTTCACTGGACCTTACCGAGGCCGTGCTCGCCAGCGCGGGCGCCCAGGCGAACTACGTGATGGCTGAACTTGCCTGGTAGGCGAAGTCGACAGGCGGTCTAGCGGAGCGCCAAGGCGCACCGCAGCGTTGCAGCCCGCTGCAGCGTGGCCCATCTTAGTCCCGACGCGCGATTGGAAGAGACATACCCATGCTTGGCAACAAGACCCGCTCCGGCGCCGCTGATGCGGGCAAGCCGGGCCTGTTCGGTTTCGCGCCCAAGCCGCCGCCGGTGGCGGTGAGCCAGCCCGGCGCGGGTCCGGCTTCAGACGGTCTGATCAAGGACTCCACCGACGCCACATTCATGGCGGATGTCATCGAGGCCTCACGCGAGGGGCCGGTGATCGTGGACTTCTGGGCGCCCTGGTGCGGGCCCTGCAAGCAGCTTGGCCCGGCGCTTGAGCGCGCGGTTCGCGCCGCAAAGGGTGCGGTGAAGATGGTCAAGGTGAACATCGACGAGAACCCGAGGATCGCATCCCAGCTGAAGGTGCAATCGATCCCCACCGTCTACGCCTTCGACAACGGTCAGCCCATCGATGGCTTCCAGGGTGCGCTGCCCGAAAGCCAGGTGAAGGCCTTTGTGGAGCGGTTGAGCGGTCCCGCCGGCCCCTCCGACGTGGATGCGCTGCTGGCTATGGCCAGTGAGAGCCTGGATGGGGGCGACATGGGTGGAGCGGCCCAGGCCTATGCCGGCGTGCTGCAGGCCGAACCGGACAATGTGAAGGCCATTGCAGGCCTCGCCCGCTGCTATCTCGCCGGCGGCGATGCGGAGCGGGCGCGGGAGGTGGCGGACATGGCTCCGGCTGACGCCAAGGACGCCGACCTCGCCAGTGTGCGCGCCGCCCTCGCTCTGGCTGACAGCGCCGCGGGTTCCTCGGCGGAGGCGCAGCCGTTCGAGCAACGGATCGCCGCCGACGCCACCGATCACGAGGCGCGTTTCGAGCTGGCCAAGCTGCTCGCCGGCCAGGGACGGTTCGATCAGGCCGCCGACCAGCTGCTGACCATCCTGGAGCAGGACCGGATGTGGAACGAGGAGGCGGCGCGCAAGCAGCTGCTCACCGTGTTCGAGGCGGCGGGACCGATGTCTGAGG
>CAXTRP010000053.1:0-10721 GCA_964246615.1 uncultured Caulobacteraceae bacterium
CGGGCGCCCACCTCTTCACCGACGAGCTGCTGGCCCTGCTCCGGCACGATCGCCAGCATGATGTCGTCCTCTCCGCCCGGGATGCCGGACGGAACCGCAAAGGCGGCGACTTCCGCCACGCCGGGTAGGCTGGCGAGCACGCTTTCGATCTGCGCTGCGGAGATATTCTCCGATCGCCGCCTGATGCAATCCTTGATCCGGTCGACGAAAGTCAGGAGACCATCTTCCGACATGAAGGCTGCATCGCCTGTGTGGAACCAAAGATTTCGCCAAGCCTCCGCCGTCTTGTCGGGCATGGCGTGGTAGCCCGCCATGAAGGCGAAGGGAGTTCTCGGCCGTACCAGTATCTCGCCCACCTCACCGGAAGGGCGGGGCTCGTCCGTCTCGGGATCCGCGATGATCACCTCGAAATGGTCCCGGTAGGCCCAGCCAGCCGCCCCGGGTCGAGACTCGCCAAGTCGTCCCCAGATGCAGATGTTGACCTCCGTCATGCCGAAGCCGGAAATGATGTCGCGAACCCCAAACCTGGTTCTGAACACATCTTCAATGGCCGGCACGTTGGGGGAGTAGCAGATCGCCCGCAGGCGATGATCCGCGTCCTTTGCAGTCGCCGCCTGGCTGACGACGTAGGCCGCCGTAACGCCCAGATGGCTGGTCACCGTCGCGCCGCTGGAGCGGATATCCTCCAGCCATGCCGAAGCGCTGAATTTTGAGCGCACAAAGGCGGTGGCCCCACTCATCAGGGTCGAGCCGAGCTGCATTAGAAGGCCGTTGGCGTGGTAGAGTGGCAGCACGACGTAGTAGCAGTCGTCCGCCGTCATCTGCAGCGCCTGCATGGTTCCGATCCCGTACAGGGCGCAGTGGGCGTGGGGCATCAGCACGCCTTTCGCGGGCCCGCTCGTGCCGGACGTGTACATGATGCAGGCGATGTCGTGCGCCCGGGGCCACGCGCCGGCATACGGCTGGGCGTCCTGCCAAGCCCAGCTTTCCTCAGCTATCTGAAGATCATGCCGGACCGCTGGCCCGTCGACGAGGACCAGCCTAGCCAGCTCGCATCGTTCCTCGCGCGGCACATCAAGGACCGCCTGCGCTAGGTCCACGCAAGTGATCAGCAGGTTGACGCCGGAGTTCTTAAGCTGGTGGGCGAGGAAAGCGCCTCGCAGCTCGCAGTTCAGGAAGACGGCCACGGCGCCTAGGCGCGAAAGGCCCAGCCACAGCCGAACGAAGTCGAGGCTCGTGGGCAGGAGAACCGCCACCTTGTCACCCGGCTGCACCCCGAGCCCGGACAGATGGCCCGCCACGCGGGAGGCGTCCTCAGCGGCTTCCCGGAAGGTGAGCCTTTCACCCGACGCCAAGGTTATCCACTCCACATCCGGCCTCTGGGCCGCTTGCTCGTAGAGCGCCTTCACCACCACCCAATCCTTGGGGGCGGCGATGCCGCTGTAAGCGCCGTGAGGAGCGTCGCTCATACCGTCTCGTAGAGCGTGATCACACACGCACCGCCTACGCCGAGATTATGTTGCAGGCCGTGTCGAACGCCTTCGACCTGGCGCATGCCCGCGGAGCCCCGGAGCTGCTGGGTGAGCTCGAAGCATTGCGCCAGCCCCGTCGCGCCCAACGGATGGCCCTTCGACAGGAGCCCGCCCGAAGGATTGGTGACGACGCGGCCGCCATAGGTGTTCTGGCCGTCGCGGATGAAGCGAGACGCGCCTCCCTCTTCGCAAAGGCCGAGCGCCTCGTAGGCGATCACCTCATTGTGCGCAAAGCAGTCGTGCAGCTCCACGACCCTCAGCGCCTCCGGACCTACGCCCGCTGCTTCATAGACGGCCTTGGCGCCAGCTTTAGCGATGTTTGCGCCGACCAAGGCGATGAGGTCGCCGGAGAAGGTTTCAGGCGTGTCGGTGGTCATGGCCTGGGCCGCGATCCGCACCTTGGGGGTGATCCCCTTGCGACGGGCGAAGTCGGCTGACACGAGAAGGGCGGCGGCCGCGCCGCTCGTGGGCGGGCAGGCCATGGGCCGGGTCATGACGCCCGGCCACAGCATGGGCGCGTCCAGCACCTCCTCCATGGACATCTCCGTCCTGAAGATGGAAAGCGGGTTCGCAGCCGCGTGACGGCTCGCCTTCGCGCGAACGCTGGCGAAGTCCTCAAGGGTGGTGCCGTAGCGGTCCATGTGCTGGCGCCCCGCGCCACCAAAGGTACGAAGGGCGTTAGGCAGCGCGATGTCGACCTGCCCGGCCACTACCGCGTCGAAGTCGTGGAACGGGCTGGCGCGGTCCGGAAAGGCGACAGGGAGGGGTCCGGGGTTCATCTGCTCAAAGCCGACGGCCAGCGCGCATTCGGCCAGCCCACCCTCGACCGCCTGTCGCGCAAGATACAGGGCGGAGGAGCCGGTGGCGCAGTTGTTGTTGACGTTGACAATGGGGGCTCCGCTCAGGCCAGCCCTGTAGATGACCCGCTGGCCAGCGCAGCTGTCGGCGTAGACGTACCCGGCGAAAGCCTGTTCGACGTCGCTGTAAGACAGGTCGGCGTCCTCCAGCGCCCGCCGGATCGCCTCGGCGCCCATGTCCTCGTACCGCGCACCCGCGCTTGGCTTGGAGAAGGGAATCATCCCGACGCCTGCGATCAGGACGTCCCGCGCAGGTTTGACCGCCACCCTGGAAAAACCCCCCGATCCGAGCCTGACCGGACGAGCCGCGGCTTTCTCTTGTTCTCCTTCGAGTAGCCAGCCTCACACCAACACTGTCCAATATATTGCGGCGCAGGGCCATAACCGTTAGGAATGAGAATGCTCGATCCGCGCCTCAAGTATGTCGTCGCCGTGGCCCGGGAGGGATCGTTCACAGCGGCAGCGGCCGCGGTGGGGATTTCTCAACCCGCCGTGACCAAGAGCATCGCCGACCTCGAGCGGGAGATCGGCTACGCGATCTTTTACCGCACGGCGGGCGGGGCGGTCCCTACCGAAGAAGGACGCTCCTTTATCGAGCGAACCGCCCGGGTGCTTGATGATGTGAGGGAGTTGTTGCGTACGCCACTGAAGTACAGCGATCCCTATGCTGGGACGCTGAGGATCGGTGTCTGCCCAGCTCCGCTAGAATGGCAGCTGGTGGATACGCTCGATATCCTGCTCCAACAGCATCCCAGCATCAGGCTGGAAGTGAGCGGCGCCAGCTTCGAGCGCGTCGTTCATCAGCTCCACAGCAACGCCATCGACATCGCCGTCGGCTTCGACGAGGCTTTCGCCGGGTGGCCGGAGTTCGTGCGCAAGCCCATCGGCTCTTTGGAATCCACGCTCTTCGTGCGCAAGGGACATCCCCTCCTGCAGCGCCCCGTGTCCCTGGACGCCTTGGCGGAGTTCGACTTCCTGAGTCCGTCGGAGTCGAAGCCCTATGGGGATGCAATCCGCAAGATCTACGACCGCGTCGGCGTGAGCTGGCAGAAAAAGGTCCACATCATGGACTATTTCCCGGCTACCGCCCGTCTGGTGAAGACCTCGGATGCAATCGCCATGGTCAATCGCGCCTATGCGCGGTCGGAGACTTTCCTTCGCAGCTTCGCCACCTTTGAGCACCCAGACTTCTTCCCGCCGTCGCCCCTCTGCTGTGCGCTCCGCGCCCGTCGTGAGCCGACGCCGGCCAGTCGCGCCTTCATGGCCACCATCCGCACGGTGAACAGTCGCAGGGCATAACGAGCAGCTATGAACCTTTAGCAGAATGAATGCCGCGCCTGAAGGCTGGCGCAGCTAAGGTCGGAGACGCGGCCCTCATAGCGAGCGGCCGTCCTTCGGTTCAGCTCGCCCTCAAGATGCTGGCCAAGGCGCAGGGAGAAACCATGCGCGACCCGCAGCCGATCCGCCGGCGATCCTCTTCCTGCAGGTCCTTTGCTGCGTGTCGCCCGGCATGAACCAGAGCATAACTTTGCCGCTCGACAGCGCTCCCTACGATCAAGACGCCGAGCAGCTCCAGCTCTTTCGCGACACGGTCGGGCGCTTCTTCGACCGGCATGCGACCGACGCCGACCTCGCGCGCTGGCGCGAGGCGGGGGTCGTGGACCGCTCCTTCTGGCTGGCCGCCGGCGCGGCGGGCCTGCTCGCGCCGTCGGTGCCGGAGGCGTACGGGGGCGCCGGAGCGGACTTTCGCTACGAGCTGGTCGTCCTCGACGAGATCGCCCAGCGGGGTTTGGAGGGTTTTGGCGCGTCCGTTCACAGCGGGATCGTCGCGCCCTACCTCTTGGAACTGGCCAGCGAAGCGCAGAAGCAGCGCTGGCTGCCCGAGGTGGTGTTGGGCAAGATCGTCCTTGCGATTGCTATGACCGAGCCGGGCGCAGGTTCGGACCTCAAGGGCATACGCACCCGGGCGGTGCGCGAAGGCGACAGCTACGTCATCGACGGCCAGAAAACCTTTATCTCCAACGGCCAACTCGCGGACCTTATCGTCGTCGCCTGCAAGATCGACGACACCATCTCGCTGATCGCCGTCGAAGCGAGTGAGACGCCCGGTTTTCGCCGCGGGAGCAACCTTGCGAAGATGGGCCGGGAAGCGCAGGACACATCCGAGCTCTTCTTCGACGCGGCTCGCGTCCCGGCGGCCAACCTCCTGGGCGGCGCCGAGGGGATCGGCTTCGAGCAGATGGCCGGCTTCCTGCCGCAGGAGCGGCTGATCCTGGCCGCCATGGCCCAAGCAATGATGGAGCGCGCGCTTCGTCTCACCGTCGAATACGCGAAGGAACGCCATGCCTTCACCCAACCCCTGATCAAGTTTCAGGACACGCGCTTCAAGTTGGCCGAAGCCAAGGCCCAGATTGCCGCCGGACGGGCTCTGCTAGACTCCTGCACAACCCGCCACCTCCGTGGAGAGTTGGACGGAGTGGACGCTGCCATCGCCAAGCTCTGGATCACGGAGACCCAGTGGAAGGTGATCGATACTTGCGTCCAGGTGTTCGGCGGCTACGGCTATATGGATGAGTACCCGATCTCGCGCATGTTGCGCGACGCCAGGATTGATCGCATCCATGGCGGATCGTCCGAGATCATGAAGAGCATCATCGCGCGCTCTCTTTGAGCTGAGTGAGCACTACCAAACAGTCCTCAGGGGCATGGTCGAAACGACCATCCTGAAGGTGCTGAGCTAAGAAATAAGATTTGGGGAGGAACGAATGACATCGACCAGGACCATGCAAGTGCTGTTTGCAAGCGGCGTTTCAACGCTCGTGCTTGCCTCCGCCTGTCCGGCGTTCGCTCAGGCCACGTCGAGTTCGGGGGCGAACGTCTCCGACGCCGCACAGTCGGGCCAAGCCGTAAGGCCCGGCCCTGAGAACCCGCCGCCTACCATCTCCGAAGTCATCGTCACGGCGACCCGCAGGTCCGAGTCCATTCAGAATGTTCCTTCGGAAGTGACAGCACTCACGGGCGGCAACCTTGAAAAGCTGAACGCCCGGGGCTTGGAGGAGTTTTCGGGCTTCGTGCCGGGCCTGAGCATCCAGCAGACTAATCCCGGCGTCACGCTGATCTCCATCCGCGGCGTCACCACGGGAACCCAGGCCAGCAACGCCGTAGGTCTGTATCTCGACGACGTCCCGCTCGGCAGCAGCAGCTCCTTCGCGGGGGGCTACGAGGCGTTGAGCGTCGAAACCTTCGACCTGTCGAGAGTGGAAGTCCTGAACGGGCCGCAGGGAACCCTGTATGGCGCCAATTCGCTCGGCGGCGCCGTCAAGTACGTAACCGCCGCGCCCAACCTTACCGACTATCACGGCGCACTGGAGGTGGAGGGGACCGCGACCAATCACGGCGGATCCAACGACGGGGTCCGCGGGATGCTCAACGTGCCCCTCGTCCAGGACCGCATCGCGCTGCGGCTCGACGGCTACCAGCAATACGACTCGGGATACGTCCAGGACCCTACCCACGACCGCGGCGACCAGGGCGCGGGGCACACGCTCGGCTTCAGGGCCTCGCTCCTGGCACAGATCACGCCCAAGCTGGACGTGCGGATCAACGCCTTTGACCAGCATGTCAGGGTCGATGGTTTGAACCTCGTGGAGCGTGACAATGTCAGCCATCAGCCCACTACCGGTATCTACGACCAGAACTTCCCGACTGAGCAGAACGCCTTCAACGAGATTCGGTTGATTTCTGCTGATATCAACTATGACTTTGGCTTTGCAAAGCTTTCTTCAATTACTTCCGCTCAACAGAGCGACATCAAGTCCACGGCGGATATCAGCCTCCTTTATGGCGCAGTCCTTGGAGCAGCCTTGGGGCCGGCCGCCGTCACGCCCTATGACAATCCGACTGATCTGTTTACGAAAAAGGTGACCCAGGAGGTTCGGTTGACCTCGCGGGCGAACCACACCTTCGAGTGGACGGCAGGCGTTTACTACACCAGCGAGGACAGCCAAAGCTTCACATCCATTCGCAACACCGACGATCCCAACGGTTATATTCTGGGCGCGTTCCCGATCTTCACGGCGACGATCCCGACCCACTACGAAGAGATATCGGGCTTTGGCGACGGCACCTACTTCATCACGCCGCGCCTGGATCTCACCTTCGGCATCCGTTACTCGCATGACGACCAGAACTTTACTCAAAGCTCGATCGGTCTATTCAATAACCCTGCCGCGCCGTTCACCCCTTCTGTAACTCCAAACAAGTCGAGCGAAGATGTCGTCACCTACCTAATCAATCCTCGATACCGCATCAACGACAACGCGCAGGTCTACTTTAGGGCGGCTAGCGGGTTCCGGCCGGGAGGCCCGAACTATGTCCTGAGTGCGGGAACGGGAGGGCCAAGCTTCAACTCGGACTCTCTCTGGACCTATGAGCTTGGCGCGAAGCTCGCGTTTATGCAGCGCAAGCTTACGCTCGACGGCGCCATCTACGACTCGGAATGGTCCAATATCCAGCTTCAGGCCGTCGAAAACGGCGTCACCCAGATAGAGAATGCAGGCGATGCGCGTATCCGCGGTGCAGACCTAGACGCCACCTACCAGACGCCTTTCCGAGGGCTGTCCTTCTTCGGCCAGTTTACCTACACCGACGCGTTTCTCACCACGACGGCGCCTGCGCTCGGGATTGATTACAAGGGCGCTCGTCTGCCGGTTACGCCGAAGTACGACTTCGCTATAGGCGAGACTTATAACTTCAAAATTTGGGGCAACCGCGACGCCCGGTTCACCTTGAGCGATCGTTACACAGGTTCGCGCACGAGCGGTTATGCCGGAAGCCCGATCAGCCCGGTCTACAACCTGAATGCCTACCATCAGGTCGACGCGGACTTGACCGTCACCCTCCGCGAAAACCTCGATCTTAGCATCTACGCACGCAACCTGCTCGATCAGAAGGGTGAGATCGCGGCGAACACCGTCAACCAGGCCGTCATCCCGACCGCACCGACGCTGGTGTCGTTGGTCCGCCCGCTCACCGCCGGCGGTGTCGTTCGCTTCCACTTCTGACCAGAGGCTGCCCGTCCCTGCGCTTGGGGGGGGCTGACGGCCCTAAGGAGCTTAAGCCCAACCTACATGCTCCGATTAGCCGAACACCGTCTTGGCCCTCGGCATCTTGGACCAGAAAGCCCGGAGTTCAGGGTCGGGATCGTCCACGACGCCGGCGTCGCGATCGTAGACCATCGTCGCCCGCGTCTCTCCGTTGAACGCAGGCCAGGGCGCGGCCGCGGCGCCTGGCGCTCCCGTCCGTGCGAAGTTTACCAGGGCGCCCGAGAGTTTCTCCGACAGCCTCGCGCCCTCGGGGTGTCCGGCGCCCAGCAGGGGATCGTGGACGTTGCCGAAGCTGGCCGGCACGTCCACTGCATGAGCGGCTCCGAACGCGCCGGCGAACGCAGGTGTCGGCCAGTTCCACTGGTAGGCGTAGACCGGCGCTTTCGCCCGAGCGGCGGCCTGCTCGGCCTGGGCGTGGGCGAAGCGGCGGAAACCAGCGTCCGTGACGATCTCGCCGAGCAGAAGCTGGGGCGATTTCCCAGGCCGCCGCCGACGGTAGAGGTCGTGCAGCTCCAACCCTTTTCCGGGAAAACGCTGCTCCAGCTGCGGCTGCAATCCGTCCTCCGTCAACGTCGGATCGGCGCAAAGGAAGGCTCCGTCGTCGAGCGTCGAGCCGATGATTAGCGGGACGTCGGCGGCCTGATCCGCCCGAAAGGCCTCCAAGGGCTGCAGCGGTAAAACATCGCCGTCGAGCACTGGCTCAAACTGATGCAATCCGATCTTGGCGCCAGCGCTCAGCAGCACTGGCCAGGGCAGCGACTGCAGCTTGGCGCTGTCACCCTTGGTGACGCCGAGTTCCGCCAGGTATGCCGCGGTCAGCGTCGCGCCTTCGTCCCTGGATTTGACTTGGAGCAGCGAGCCGCTCTGGATGACGGCGCGGGCGAACAGGCCGCGCGCGGCGGGCATGGCGAGTAGGCAGCTTATCTTCCACCCGCCACCGGATTGGCCGATCAACGTCACGTTCGAAGGGTCGCCGCCGAACGACTCGATGTTTTCGCCCACCCAGTTCAGCGCCGCGACCAGGTCCAGCAGCCCATTGAGGGCGGAAGAGGCGAATTGATCCGACACATTCCATCCGGATAGGTCGAGGTGGCCCAGTACATTGAGGCGGTGGGTGACGCTGACGACGACCATGTCGCCTCGGACAGCGAGCTGGGCGCCGTCGTAGAGGGGCAGGCTGCCGGAGCCGTTGTTGAAGCCGCCTCCGTGCAGCGAGACCAGCACGGGCCGCTTGCCCCCGTCGCTAGCCCCCGGCGTCCAAAGGTCCAGGTTGAGGCAGTCCTCGCTCATCCCGCCGACAGCTGCGGACAGGTTGAACTGCAGGAGGTTGGCGAAGGTGTAGCGAGGGTCGATGGGCGCCTGCGGGGACGCCGGGCCGAAGCCGAAGCAGTCCAGCACGCCCGACCACGGGCGCGGCGGCTGTGGAGGCATGTAGCGGTTGGGTCCGCCGGTCGGAGCGCCGTAGGGAACACCCCTGAACACCCGGACCGGTCCAAGGTCGAGGCCGGCGACCCGCCCGGCCTTCGTCTCTGCTTCGCAGAACATCGTTCAGGCCGCCGCTCGCCAGCTCTCCCCGACCGGGTAGAAGGTCTCGTTCCGGGCCGCCATCTCACGAAGCCTGTCCGGCGGGGCGAACCGGTCGCCGAAGCGGCTGGAGAGAGCGTCGCACTCCTCCACGAAGCAGGCGATGCCGATCTGCTCGATGTAGGAGACCGGGCCGCCGGTCCAGCGCGGGAAGCTCCAGCCGAGGATCGCGCCGACGTCGGCGTGACGGGGATCGTCGAGAACGCCCTCGGCTAGGCAGCGCGCCGCCTCCACCGCTTGACGATGGAGGAAGCGCCGACGCATCTCCCGGGTCAGTTCGGGCGAACTGCTTCCCGTCGTCACCGGCCACACCTTGGCGAGGCCGGACCAAACCCGCTTGGATCCGCCAACGTCGTAGTCGTAGAAGCCCCGGCCGTTCTTGCGTCCGAGCCTGCCCCCCGCCAGCAGCTCATCGACTACGTCGTCCGAGCGCCGCCGCATCGCAGCCTCGCCGAGCAGTGAGCGGCGCTGGCCCGCTATGCGGTCGACCAGGTCGACCGCCACGTCGTCGGTCAGCTCAAGCGGGCCACGGGGCATCCCGGTCAGGCGTCCGACATGGTCGATCATCAAGGGCGCAAGGCCGTCCGCGAGCATCTCCATGCCTTCACGGATGTAGGTGTCGAAGACACGCGAGGTGTAGAAAAAGGGCGAGTCGTGAGCGATAATGGCTGTCTTGCCGATCTGGCGCACGAGGTCGAGCGCCTCGGCGACTGCGGCTTGGCCGGTCGCCTTCCCGACCACGAGTTCCACCAGCTCCATCCGATCGACGGGCGAGTGGAAGTGCATGCCGATGAAGCGAGACGGGTCGCCGTGCGCTTCCGCCAACCGGCCGATCGGCAGGGTGGAGGTATTGGTGGCGAAGAGAGCTGTCGGGTCCAGGTGGGCGAGCGCCTTAGCCGTCGCCTCCGCCTTGACCCCGACGTCCTCGAACACCGTCTCGATCACTGCCTGACTGCCGACGACATCCGCGTAGTCCGCGGTCGGGAGAATGCGGGCGAGGAGCGCATCGGCGTCTCCGCGCGAAGTCGTTCCCTTGGCGACCAGACGATCGAGAAGCTTGCGTGAGTAGTCTTTGCCGCGGTCGGCGGCGTCGCTGCTGACGTCGATCAGCGCCGTCTCGATCCCCGACTTGGCAAGCACGTGGGCGATACCCGCCCCCATCATGCCGGCGCCGAGCACGGACACCCGCCGTATTGGCCGGCGCTCCACCTCCGCAGGACGCTCTGCGCCCCTGCGCAGCGCTGGAAGCGAGCCGAACAGGGTGCGGATCATCGCGCGGGCTGGAGCGCTTTGAAGGGTGGCGACGAAGTAGCGGGTCTCGATCACGATGGCGGCCTCCATCGGCACCTGCACGCCCTCGTAGACCGCGCGCGCTATGTTCATGCGGGCGGGGTAGTTGCCGAGGCCCGCCTTGGCCACGCCAGCCGCCGCGGCGATGAACTCGGCGTTGCCGCTCTCGCTGTAAGGGCCGCCGCCGGGCTGGACGAACCCCTTGCGGTCCCATCGGGCGACGGGATCGCCGCCGTCCAGCACCCAGGCCCGGGCGGCCGCTACCTCCTCGCCGGCAGGCACGACGGCATCCACGACCCCGAGCTCCAGAGCGCGCGCTGGCTGGAGCGCGGTTCCATCCTGCAGGAGCGGCA
>CAXTRP010000053.1:10731-12027 GCA_964246615.1 uncultured Caulobacteraceae bacterium
GATGCCGAGTAGCCGCGCTAGCCGCTGGGTCCCGCCGCCGCCGGGCAGCAGGCCGATAGTCGCCTCCGGCAGGCCCAGGCGGATCGACGGGTTGTCGGCGACCACGCGTTGGTGGCACGCCAACGCCAGCTCCAGGCCGCCGCCAAGCGATAGGCCCCCGATCGCCGCCGCCACGGGCTTGCCGCAGGTCTCGATCGCGCGCGCGACTCGGTTGGCCTTGAACAAGATGTTGAAGACGGCGCGCTGGGCTGCCTCGTCGGCCGGGCGCACGCCGGCGTAGCCCATCATCTCGTTGAGATCGGCGCCCGCGCAGAAGCCGTTAGCCTTGGCAGACGCGATCACCACGCCCCGGATGCCCGGATCCGTCCTGACCTGATCGATCAATCCCGCGAGCGCATCCCAGCCCGCGGAGGTCAGCGTGTTCATCGGGCGCGTGGTGCAATCGAACAGGATGGCGGCCACGCCATCCTGTTCGACCGTCATGGTGAAGTCCGCAGTCATTGTCAGTTCACCCGCTCGATCACAGTGGCCGTCCCCATGCCTGCGCCGACGCAGAGCGTGACCAGCGCCGTCTCCTTGTCGGAGCGTTCCAGCTCGTCGACCATCGTACCCAGGATCATGGCGCCCGTGGCGCCAAGCGGGTGTCCCATGGCGATGGCGCCGCCGTTCACGTTCATCTTCTCGTGCGGTACGTCCAGCGCGCGCATGGTTCGCAGCACTACCGAGGCAAAGGCCTCGTTCAGCTCGTAGATGTCGATGTCGGACGCCGCCATGCCGAGGCGAGCGAGCAGCTTGGTCGCCACCTTTTCCGGGCCGGTCAGCATGATGGAGGGCTCTGACCCGATGGAGGCCGCGCCCTTGATGCGCGCCCGGGCCTTGAGGCCGAGTGCATCGCCCGCCTCTTTGGAGCCGATCAGCACGGCGGCGGCGCCGTCGACAATGCCCGACGAGTTGCCGCCGGTATGCACGTGGGGGAGGTCGCCGACTTCCGGGTAGCGCTGCTTCACTACGTCGTCGTAGTAGGCCTCGCCCTGGGTGGCGAAAGCGGGCTTCAAGGCCCCGAGCGTCTGCATGGTGGTGTTCGGGCGCATATACTCGTCGTGATCAAGCAGGGTCAGGCCAAGGATGTCCTTCACCGGGACGACCGAGCGAGAAAAGCGACCCTCCTCCCAGGACCGCGCTGCTCGCCGCTGACTTTCCACCGCATAGGCGTCCACGTCGTCGCGGGTGAAGCCTTCCAGCGCGCAGATCAGGTCCGCGCCTATGCCCTGGGGCGCGAAGTAGGTCTTGAAGGCC
>CAXTRP010000054.1:0-5326 GCA_964246615.1 uncultured Caulobacteraceae bacterium
CTGCATCCTGGGGTGCGCCGGCGCCGCGCTCACCGCCGAGGAACGCGCCTTCTTCCGTGACGTGAAGCCCTGGGGCTTCATCCTGTTCGCCCGCAACGTGGAGACCGCCGACCAGGTGCGCCGGCTGAACGACGCACTCCGCGAGGCGGCCGACGACGAGGCCGCCATGGTGTTCGTCGACCAGGAAGGCGGCCGGGTGCAACGGCTGAAGCCGCCGCTGGCCCGGCTGCGCCGCCCGGCGGCCTTGTTCGGGCAGCTGTACGCGCGCGCACCGGAGCAGGCGGTGGAGGCGGTGACGCTGAACCATCGGCTTCTGGCGCATGAACTGGCGGCGCTGGGCTTGGACGCCGACTGTGCTCCCTGCGTAGACCTGCTGCATGCTCGCGGCCACGGCGTCATCGGGAACCGCGCCTTCGGGACCGATCCTTCACAGGTTGCGGCGCTCGGCCGTGCGGCGATGGACGGCTTGCTCGCCGGCGGCGTCGTTCCCGTGGTCAAGCACATCCCCGGTCACGGCCGGGCCGAGGCGGACAGCCACGTCGACCTGCCGGTGGTCTCGGCGTCTGTGGCCGAACTGGAGGAGACCGACTTCCAGCCGTTCCGCAGCCTCGCCGACGCCCCCGTGGCGATGACCGCACACGTGACCTTCTCCGCCGTTGATCCCGACGCCTGCGTCACCCTCTCGCACCGGACGATCGCCACGGTGATCCGTGGCCACATTGGCTTCGAGGGCCTGCTGATGTCGGACGACCTGTCGATGCGGGCGCTGGGCGGCCCCCTTTCGGAGCGGACGTCGCGGGCTATGCAGGCCGGGTGCGACGTGGCCCTGCACGGCAACGGCGCACGGGTCGGTGAGCCCGTGCGCGACCTGATGGCCGAACTGCGCGCGGTGGCCGAGCACTGCGGCCCGCTCACCGGTCGAGCCGCCGAGCGTGCCGACGCCGCACGCGCGCTCGCCCGCCGCAGCCAGCCCTTTGATCCTGAAGCGGCCGAAGTGCGGCTGGACGAGCTTGGGCTGGCCGGGCGCGATGCGCCTCCGGCTCCAATCTTCCCGTGACCGCGCCCTTCCAGCCGCCTCCTTTCCAGCCGGACCTGGACTTCGAGGCGGCGAAGCGGGCGGGCGACAGGGGCGAGGCTTTGGTGCTGGCCCTGGACGGCTACGAAGGCCCGCTGCACCTGCTCCTGGCCCTCGCCCGCAGCCAGAAGGTCGACCTGCTTCGTATCTCCATCGCGCGCCTGGCCGACCAGTATCTGGCCTTCGTGGAGGCGCAGCGCCGGATGCACTTCAGCTTGGCTGGGGATTACCTGGTGATGGCCGCCTGGCTGGCCTACCTGAAGTCGCGCCTGCTGCTGCCGAGGCCTCCGTCCGTCGAGGCTGACGGGCCTCCCGCCGAAGAGCTGGCGGAGATGCTGGCCTTCCGGCTGGCGAAGCTCGACGCCATGCGCCGAGCCGGCGAAGCGTTGAAAGCCCAGCCGCGGCTCGGGCGCGACGTCTTCCTACGTGGCGCGGCGCAGGACATGGTCGTGCGCCCGGTCGCCCGGATGGACGATGGCCTCTACGGCCTGATGAGCGCTTACGTGCTCGCCCGGTTGCGGCCCGAAACGGATCAGTATCGCCCGCCCGCTCGGGTGGAAGCCTATCCGTTGGAGGCCGCGCGCGAGCGGCTGAGCCGGCTGCTGCCGAGCTTGCAAAGCTGGACGCCGCTGGAGCGGGTGACGCCGGCCAAGGTGGAAGCCAAGGGGCCTAACCGCGCATCCTACCTCGCTTCGACCTTCGCCGCCGGGCTGGAGATGACCCGCGACGGCGCGCTGGAGCTTCGCCAGCAGGCCGCCTTCGCCGCCCTCTACCTGCGCGCCCGCGCGCCCTGCGAGGGCCCCGCGGCGGAACGGGCGTGAGCCCTGAGGACCCCTTCGACGCCCTGGCGCTGGAACGCCAGCTGGAAGCCCTGCTTTTCGCCGCCGTCGAACCCATGTCCCTGCAGGACCTCGAACAGCGACTATCCGGTGGGGCCAACGTCGCCGCCGCTCTGTCGGCGCTCGTCGAACGCTATGCGGGGCGGGGCGTGCAGCTGCAGTGCGTCGGCGACCGCTGGCGCTTCGTCACCGCACCCGATCTCGCGCCCCTGCTCGCCGACCGGCGAGAGGAGCCGCGGCGGCTTTCCCGCGCCGCCATGGAGACGCTGGCCATCATCGCCTACCACCAGCCGGTCACCCGCGCCGAGATCGACGCCATCCGAGGCGTCAGTCTCAGCCGTGGCGCCCTGGACGTGCTGCTGGAGGTGGGCTGGACGCGGCTGCGCGGCCGCCGGCGCTCGCCAGGCCGCCCCGTCACCTATGCGACGACGGATGCTTTCCTGGAGCATTTCGGCCTGGCGAGCCTGGCCGACCTGCCTGGCCTGCCTGAGATGAGGGCCGCGGGCCTCCTTAGCCTCGACCTGCCGCCAGGTTTCGCCCTGCCGACGCTGGCGACCGGTCATTCGGCCGAGGAGGACCTGCTGGAGGAGGGGGAGAACCCGGAGTTCGTGCAGGATTTCGTCGGAGAGGGACGCTGAAAGGTGGCGTTCCTCCCACAATCCTATCGCTCCAATGAGGTGACGCAGACCTCGGAGCCAAACCCATCCACGTTGGATAGCCAGCGCCAATGGTGCGGACGGCGGGACTCGAACCCGCACTCCCTAGGGAAGCAGATTTTCGTACCACTTCGACTTTCGCCGCCGCCTCGGACATCGTCCAACAGCGTTCGTGGTCTGGACTATCCCTTCGCCATCTCCCGGTTCGCCGGGGCTTAGGCGCCGCCCGTCTAGTCTCTACACCTTCCCCAGATCGGGGCTTGGCTCGGGATCGGCATGGGCTCACGCCTTAAGCTTTCCCCGAATTTGAGCGGTTCTACGCCGGAGATTTCCCTCCGGGCACTCCAAAGAAGTCTGCTGCGTCTACCGGTTTCGCCACGTCCGCGCTGTGTGCGTCCGCCTAGTGCCACACAGCAGGCCGATCGGGAAAGGCGTGCAGCGCCCTTAACCGCCTTTAAGGAGTTTTGCGCGCATGGCTGAGCCTCGACCCGAAAGGGAAGGGGAGCGGGACATGAAGCCGATTCTGCGCGCAGGCCTCGCCACCGGAGCAGCCCTCGTCGGCATCGCGCCAGCCTTGCACGCCCATGCCGGCGGCATGGGGTCGAGCGGGTGTTCGAGCTGCAGCGTGCCCAAGCCCTGCAACTGCGAGGCGCCGACCGGGCACATGGTCAACGTGCCAGGCGTGAACATCAGCCCGCCGACGGTCACGGTGAACGCGCCGTCCATCTACGTGTCCGGCGCCAACGTGGTGGTTCAGTCCTCCTCGGTCTCGTCGGCTCAATCGTCAGCCTCCGCCGAAGCCTCCAGCAGCGCGTCGGCCTCGGGCAACGCCTACGCCAACGGCGCAGCGTTCGGCAGCGCCTACGCTAACGCGCTCGCGGTGACCAACGCCAACAGCTTCGCCCTGGGCGGCGGCGGCGGGAACTTCTCGGCCTCCGAGGGCGTCAACAGTTTCATCCCCAGCCTCGCCGTCGAGGGCGTCGAAACCGGCGAGGCGCGACGCATCTGCGCGGAGTACCGCTCGACGCCGAGGGTGGTGGCCGTGCAGGCGGTATGCCTGGACGACAAGGCGATCCCGCATCCGGCCTCCCAGGTGATCCCCGACCGCGAGCTGCTGCCAGCCTATGAGGGCGAGGTGTTCCGCTGCATCGCCGGCGCACGGATGCAGTACACGCTCGCAGACTATGCAGGCTCCGCCGACTTCACCCGCGGCCAGACCGTCTCCTGCCTGAAGGGCGAAGCGCTCTACCATAGCGCCGCCGGCCAGCTCGCCTGTCGTCCCCAGCGTCCTGCGCGCGACTGCAACGAACGCTCGCTGCTGCGCCGCTACGGCGCCGGGATCAAGGTGATCCGCACGGTCGCCGCCCAGCAGTGCGTCGCCTACAAGACCGAAACCGCCCAGTCCGGCGCGCCCGAATCGCTGCTGATCGACGGTGGCGTCGGCGGGGTGGTGCGGTAACACTCACTTTCCTCCTCATCGCAAATGGGGAGGTGGCGGCGAAGCCGATGGAGGGGTCGCGCGGGAGTGCGGAAAACGCTTCGATGCGGGTTCCCTGCTCCGCACGGCCCCCTCCCGGCCTGCGGCCGTACTCCCCCAGGCTGTGGCGGAGATGAAGTGTTCTCCCGCACTGCACCCCGCCTTTCCACAGAAGCGCGATGAACGGGGATAAGCGGCTGCTGCGACTCACAAGCCCCCGGATATGACGTAGGCGGAGGCTATAGCTGTGGCGATGAACGTCGCCGCTTTCAGCCTTCCGGGTCCGCCGCCGAGCGAGCCCATTTCGACCGCGCCCCACAATCTCGAAGCCGAACAGGCGCTCCTGGGCGCGGTCCTGTTCGACAACGCGGCCTATGAGCGGCTGAGCGATCGGCTGCAGGGTCGCCACTTCCACGAGCCGTTCCACCAGCGCCTGTTCGGCGCCATGGAGGAGGCCATTCGCAAGGGCCAGCTGGCCGAGCCCATCGGCCTGATGGAACGGTTCCGGCGCGATCCGGCGTTCGAGGACCTGGGCGGTCTGCGCTACCTCGACGACCTGGTGGACCGTGCGCCGCCGGCGGCCAACGCCCCCGATTACGCCCGCATCGTCTACGACCTGGCGCTGCGCCGCGAGGTGCTGCGCATCTCGGGCGAGATGGCCAAGTCTGCGGTGGAGGACGCCGAGACCGAAGCCCGCGAGCAGATCGAGCAGGCCGAACAGCAGCTCTACACCCTGGCCGAGACCGGCGGCTCCTCCACCGGCTTCCAAAGCTTCGCCGACGCCCTGCAGGGCGCCGTGGAGATGACGGCGGAGGCCTTTTCCCACGACGGCGGTCTGGCGGGGGTGTCCACAGGGCTGATCGACCTGGACCAGAAGCTCGGCGGTCTTCACAAGTCCGACCTGCTGATCCTCGCCGGCCGCCCGTCCATGGGCAAGACGGCGCTGGCTACCAACATCGCCTTCCACGTGGCGCGGAACTACGCTTGGGAGCCGCAAGCCGACGGCTCGCGCAAGACGGTCAACGGGGGGGTGGTGGCCTTCTTCTCCCTGGAAATGTCGGCGGAGCAGCTGGCCATGCGCCTGCTGGCTGACGTTTCCGGCGTCTCGTCCGATCGCCTGCGCAAGGGCGAAATCGACCAGGCCGAGTTCGCCAGGGTGCGCGACGCGGCGCTGGAGATCCAGGACAGCCCCTTCTACATCGACGCCACCGGCGGCCTGTCCATCTCCAAACTCACCGCCCGCGCCCGAAGGCTGAAGCGCTCGGTGGGGCTGGACCTG
>CAXTRP010000054.1:5336-7420 GCA_964246615.1 uncultured Caulobacteraceae bacterium
GACCTGCTGGTGGTGGACTACCTGCAGCTGGTCACGACCGGAGGCGACGGCTCCCGCGCCAACGAGAACCGGGTGCAGGAGGTCAGCCAGATCACCATGGGGCTGAAGTCCCTGGCCAAGGAGCTGGCGGTGCCGGTGCTGGCCCTATCCCAGCTGTCCCGCCAGGTGGAAAGCCGGGAGGACAAGCGGCCACAGCTGTCGGACCTGCGCGAGTCGGGCTCCATCGAGCAGGACGCAGATGCGGTCATGTTCGTGTTCCGGGAAGCCTATTATCTCGGCCGGGCCGAACCCCGCGAGAACACGCCCGAACACCTGCAGTGGCAGGACGATATGGACAAGATCCGGCATGTGGCCGAAGTGATCATCGGCAAGCAGCGTCACGGCCCCATCGGCAACGTCAAGCTAAGCTTCAACGACGACACCGTACGCTTCGGCAACCTGGCGCGTGAAGGCCGCTACGATCCACACTGACACGTTGCACAGCGGGGCAGAGCCGCAGGCCTGGCGCCCTCAGGCCCGTTCCAGGACCCGGAACGTGAAGCTGTGGTCGTCGCCCTCGGCGGCCGGGTGCAACTCGCGATGGGTCTCGTTCCACTCCGCCTCGTTCAGCGCCGGGAACATCGCGTCACCTGCCACGTCAGCATCTACCTCGGTGAGGTAGATCCGCTTCGCCTTGGGCATGGCCAGGGCGAAGATGGCCGTGCCGCCGATGGCGCAGACCTCTTCGACACCGTCCTCTTCCGCCTGCTCGCGGGCCATCGACAACGCCTCGCCGAACTGGTCGCACACCACAGCTCCAGTCGGCTCAAATGTCCCATCTCGCGAGAGCACGAAGTTGGCGCGGCCGGGCAGGGGCTTCTTAGGCAGGCTGTCCCAGGTGCGTCGGCCCATGATCACTGGTTTGCCGAGCGTGATCGCCTTGAACAACGCCATGTCGCTCTTCAGCCGCCAGGGCAGGCCGCCTTCACGCCCGATCACCCCATTGCGGGCGCGTGCGGCGACGAGGGCGAGGACCGGCGGGCTCAAACCGCGACCTGAGCCTTGATGTGCGGATGGGCCGTGTAACCTTCCAGGGCTATGTCGGCCTGAGTGAAGGCGAACAGGTCGGTTTGCGGCGCCAGGATCAGATGCGGAGGGGCAAGCGGCGTGCGGCTGAGCTGCAGCTCAGCCTGCTCCAGGTGGTTCAGATAGAGGTGTGCGTCGCCCAGGGTGTGGACGAACTCGCCCACTTCCAGCCCCACGACCTGCGCCACCATGTGCGTCAGCAGCGCATAGCTCGCGATGTTGAACGGCACGCCCAGGAACATGTCCGCGGAGCGCTGGTAGAGCTGGCAGGAGAGCCGCCCCTGCGAGACGTAGAATTGAAAAAGGCAATGGCAGGGAGGCAGCGCCATTTCCTCCACGTCGGCCGGGTTCCATGCCGAAACGATATGGCGACGACTGTTCGGATTGGTGCGCAGGCCTTTGATCAGCTGGGCGATCTGGTCGATGCTGCGTCCGTCCGGGGCGGCCCAGGAGCGCCATTGCTTGCCGTAGACGGGGCCGAGTTCGCCGTCGGCGGTCGCCCACTCGTCCCAGATGCCGACGCCGCGTTCCTGCAGCCAGCCTATGTTGGTGTCGCCCCGCAGGAACCACAGCAGCTCGACGACCACCGACTTGAAGTGCAATTTCTTGGTGGTGAGCAGGGGAAAGCCTCTAGCGAGGTCGAAGCGCATCTGCCGCCCGAACACGCCGCGCCCGCCCACGCCCGTCCGATCGCCCCGCTCCAAGCCGTTGGTCAGGATGTCGGCAAGCAGGTCAAGGTATGGCTGCTCCAAGGGCGCACTAGGGTCGACGCCGGCTGCAGGCGGGGAGAGGCGCACGGGAGCATTCATGGCTGTCACCCTTCGTAGGCCAATAGAGCCTGTGGGGGGAGGGGTGCTCGCGACGCGGCTGTGGACAAGCTGAAGCATCTACCGGCCCCCTGCGCCCATAGCTTGCCGTGCGGAACGACGGCCTTTACACCCGCCGCTTCGACAACGACCCAATGGCGCCCGTGTGAGCCTCGCCTTCCAATTTCCCGGACAGGGCAGCCAAGTGGTGGG
>CAXTRP010000054.1:7430-8704 GCA_964246615.1 uncultured Caulobacteraceae bacterium
GGCCAGTCTCGCCGACACCTTCGGCTGCGCGCGCGAGGTGTTCGAGTCGGTGGACGACGCGCTCGGCCAGCACCTGTCGCGGCTGATGTGGGAGGGGCCGGAAGAGCAGCTTACCCTCACCGAGAATGCTCAGCCGGCGCTGATGGCGGTGAGCCTGGCGGTGGCCCGCACGCTGGAGGAGGAGTTCAACATCGGGGTGGATGGGGTGGCGTTCGTGGCCGGCCATTCGCTCGGCGAATATTCCGCCCTCGCCGCCGCCCGCTCGCTCAGCCTGGACGGCGCGGCGCGGCTGTTGAAGCTCCGCGGCCAGGCCATGCAGCGTGCGACGCCGGTGGGCGTCGGCGCGATGGCCTCGCTGATCGGCCCCAAGGTGGACCTCGCCCTGGCCGAGCAGGCGGCGGCGGCGGGCGCGAAGGCCGGTGTCTGCGTGGTCGCTAATGACAACAACCAGGGCAATGTGGTGATCTCCGGCGACAGGGCAGGGGTGGAGGCGGCGATCCTGGCGGCCAAGGCGCTGGGCGCACGCGCGATCCCCCTGAACGTCTCAGCGCCCTTCCACTGCCCGCTGATGCAACCGGCCGCAGACGCCATGGCCGAGGCGCTGGCCTCAGCCCGGATCGACGCGCCCAGCACGCCCCTGGTGTGCAACGTCACCGCCCGACCGGTGAGCGCTCCGGAGGAGATCCGGCGGCTTCTGGTGGAGCAGGTGACCGGTCGGGTGCGCTGGCGCGAGAGCATCGCCTGGATGGTCGAAGAGGGCGGGGTGACGCGCATAGCGGAGCTTGGCGCAGGCAAGGTGCTCACCGGAATGGCCAAGCGCATCACGCCGGACGTGGAGGTCATCGCCCTGAACACGCCGGTGGATCTGGAGAGCTTCGCCCAGAGCCTTTGAGGCGATCTCCCACCCCGTTAGGAGGAACAATGTTTGATCTGACCGGTAAGACGGCGCTCGTCACCGGCGCGTCGGGCGGCATCGGCGGAGCGGTGGCGCGGGCCCTGCACGCGCAGGGCGCCGCCGTCGTGCTGTCCGGCACGCGCGAGGCCGCGTTGGAAACCCTGGCCAGCGAACTGGGTCCGCGCACCTTCGCCGTCGCCGCCAGCCTTTCGGACCCGGCCGCCGTGGACGGCTTGGTCGGGGCGGCCGAGGCGGCTGCGGGCGCGCCGCTGGACATCCTGGTCTCCAACGCCGGCTTGACCCGCGACAACATCCTGGTCCGCATGAAGGACGAGGAATGGTCACAGGTGATGCAGGTGAATCTGGAGGCCTATTTCCG
>CAXTRP010000054.1:8714-11891 GCA_964246615.1 uncultured Caulobacteraceae bacterium
TCCGCCTCTGCCGCGCAGCCGTCAAAGGCATGATGCGCCGCAGGCACGGCCGCATCATCGGCGTCACCTCGGTGGTGGGCGTCACCGGCAACCCGGGCCAGGCCAACTACGCGGCGTCAAAGGCCGGCATGATCGGCTTTTCCAAGGCGCTGGCGCAGGAGGTCGGCGGGCGTGGCATCACTGTGAACTGCGTGGCGCCCGGCTTCATCGCCAGCCCCATGACCGACGCCCTGAACGAGGGCCAGCGCAGCGCTATCCTCGGCCGCATCCCGGCCGGGCGGCTGGGCGAAGGTGGCGAGATCGCGGCGGCTTGCGTCTATCTTGCAAGCCTCGAAGCCGCTTACGTCACGGGGCAAACACTTCACGTCAACGGTGGAATGGCCATGATCTGACGCCTCAACATCGCTCTTTTCGAGGCGCTAGTGTCGTAAAAAAGAGTGTGCTACGGCTCAGATGACGGCCGGACTCGGGCTTACCGGGTGCCGGCCTTCGACATTCGCAATCGACGAATCACTTCGCGTCCGGCTCTGTGGAGCCCCGCGTAATCGCCTTCAGAGAGGGGCTCGCCCGTATGTCCACCGACGTCCTCGAACGTGTCCGTAAGATCGTCATCGAGCACCTGGACGCCGATCCGGAGAAGGTGACCGAAAAGGCCAGCTTCATCGACGATCTGGGCGCCGACAGCCTGGACAACGTCGAACTGGTGATGGCCTTCGAGGAGGAGTTCGACATCGAGATCCCCGATGACGCCGCCGAGCACATCCAGACCGTGGGCGACGCGGTCAAGTTTATCCAAGAACGCCTGGGGCAGTAAGCCGCTCGCGCCCTCTGCCGCTCTCCACCGTTTGCGCCCGTAGCGCTCGCGGGTTGAGGGCGGCGGTAGGCGGCGCGAAACGTCTTTAGCGGATCACATGCGTCGCGTCGTTATCACTGGAATCGGGCTCGTTACACCGCTGGGCTGGGGAACCGAGGTCAGCTGGAAGGCGATCCTGGCCGGCCGGTCCGGAGCGAACCGCATAACGGCTTTCGATCCCGCCGACTATGCGTGCAAGATCGCCTGCGAAGTCCCGCGCGTGGACGGCCGCGGCGGCGGCGGTCCGGACATCGAGGGATCGTTCGATCCCAACATGGTGCTGCCCCCCAAGGACCAGCGTAAGGTCGACGACTTCATCCTCTACGCCATCGCCGCCGCTGACGAGGCGGTGCGCGACGCCGATTGGACCCCGACCGATGAAGCCGAGCTGGAGCGCACCGGCGTCATCCTAGGGTCCGGCATCGGCGGGCTGAACAAGATTGCGGAGACCACGCTGGAGCTGGAGGCCAAGGGCCCGCGTCGGGTCAGCCCCTTCTTCATCCCCTCAGCGCTGATCAACCTGGCCTCCGGGCACGTCTCGATCCGCTACGGCTTCAAGGGACCGAACCATTCGGTGGTCACCGCATGCGCCACCGGCGCTCACGCCATCGGCGACGCGGCGCGGCTGATCAAGTACGGCGACGCCGACGTCATGGTGGCGGGTGGGGCGGAGGCCGCCATCGGCAAGCTGGGAATCGCCGGCTTCATCGCCTGCCGGGCGCTTTCCACCAACTTCAACGACACGCCCGAGAAGGCGTCGCGCCCCTATGACAAGGACCGGGACGGCTTCGTCATGGGCGAGGGCGCCGGCGTCCTGGTGCTTGAGGAGTACGAACACGCCAAGGCGCGGGGAGCCAAGATCTACGCGGAGGTGATCGGCTACGGCCTGTCCGGCGACGCCCACCACATCACCGCGCCCGCCTCGGACGGCAGCGGCGGTTTCCGCGCCATGCAGGCCTCGCTGAAGGACGCCAAGATCACGCCGGATCAGATCGACTACATCAACGCCCACGGCACCTCCACGCCGCTCGGCGACGAGATCGAGCTCGGCGCCATCGAGCGGATGCTGGGGGAGCACGCCCAGGGCAAGGCCATGTCGTCCACCAAGTCGGCCATCGGCCACCTGCTGGGGGCCGCCGGGTCGGTCGAGGCGGCGTTCTCAGCGCTGGCCATTCGCGACCAGATCGCGCCGCCGACCATTAATCTGGACAATCCGTCCGTGGAGACCAAGCTCGACCTCGTTCCCCACACGGCCAAGCCGATGAAGATCGACATCGCGCTTTCCAACAGCTTTGGCTTCGGCGGGACCAACGCCTCGCTCGTGATCGCCAAGCTCCGGTGAGCCAAGGGCCGCGTCGCCGGGAGGGGCCGAAAGGAACCCCGGGCGCGCCGGTGTTCGCCGGCTTGGCGGGGGCGGTCGCCACCCTGGTCGTCGCCATCCTGGTGCTGAGCATGCTCGGCGTCTGGCTCTACATTGGCGCTGGTCCTCGGGCCAGGAACGGTTCGGCGACCACCGTGGTGTTGCGCCATGGCGCCGGCCTTGCGGAAATCGGCGCGGACCTGCAGCAGGCGGGCGTGGTGCGCTCGGCGCCGGTTTTCCTGGCCGCCGCCCAGGTCACAGGCGCTGCGCGCCGCATCAAGGCCGGTGAGTACGCCTTCCCTTCGGCCGCTTCGTTGAAGGATGTGCTCAGACGGCTTCGTTCTGGCCTGGTCGTGCATCATCGCATCACCATCCCCGAGGGCCTGTCTTCTCGCCAGGCGGTCGACGTTCTGAACCGCAGCGATGTGTTGACAGGGGTTGCGCCGCTGCCGCCCGAAGGCGTGCTGCTGCCTGAAACCTACGAGGTCGTGCGCGGCCAGAGCCGCGCAGGCCTGCTGAAGCGGATGATGCAGGATCGCGAGCGCCTGCTGGCGCCGCTCTGGGCCGCGCGCCAACCGGGCCTGCCTTTCGCCGACGCGGACCAGGCGGTGGCCCTGGCCTCCATTGTCGAGAAGGAGACTGCGCTGTCGGCGGAGCGCCCCCACGTGGCGTCCGTCTACATCAATCGGCTGCGACAGGGTGTGAAGCTGGAAGCCGACCCGACAGTGATCTACGGCCTGACGCTGGGCTCCGGCCCGCTCGGCCATGGGCTCAGGGCCTCGGAACTCGCGACGCCCGGCCCTTACAACAGCTACCAGAACACAGGCTTGCCCCCCACGCCCATCGACAATCCCGGGCGGGCTTCTCTGGCCGCCGTACTCGATCCCTCGGCCACCCAGGACCTCTATTTCGTGGCGGACGGGAGCGGCGGCCACGTCTTCGCAAAGACGCTGGCCGAACACGC
>CAXTRP010000055.1:0-5980 GCA_964246615.1 uncultured Caulobacteraceae bacterium
GCATGATGGGCATGCGCGTGCTGTGGTTCGAGCGTGACGCCCACAACGGCTTCGCACCGCCCGCCACCTGGACGGCGGAGGCGATGGCCATGTCCAGCACCCATGATCTGCCAACCGTTGCGGGCTGGTGGCGGGAGCGGGACATCGACTGGCAGGAACGGCTCGACCTTCCCGGCCGCCACGATGTCGCCGAGGCTCGCGCCCATCGCGCCCTTGACCGGGCGGCGTTGTGGCGGGCCTGCACCGAAGCTGGCGTCACCAAGGGTCTCCAGCCCGCAATCGACGAGGACGAGGCGGCGGTGGATGCAGCCGTGGCCCTCGTCGCCCGCAGCACCTGCGACCTCGCCATCCTGCCGCTCGAAGACCTGCTGGGACTGATCGAACAGCCGAACATACCCGGCACCATCGACGAACACCCCAACTGGCGCCGTCGCCTGGACGCCGCCTCCGACATCCTGCTGGAGGAGCCGGTCGTGGCGGCGCGACTTGCCATGCTGAACCGTGAACGCCCCGGTCCGGAGCGCGCCTCGTGATCCCTCGCGCCACCTATCGGTTGCAGTTTCACAAGGGTTTCACCTTCTCGGACGCTGTACCGCTTGCGTCCTATCTTGCGAAGCTGGGGATCAGCCACGTCTATTCCTCGCCCATCGGGATGGCGCGCGCAGGTTCGACCCATGGCTACGACCAGGTCGATCCGACCCGGATCAATCCCGAACTCGGAGGCGAGGCCGGCTTCCGGGCGCTGGCGGCTGCACTCAGGGCGCAGGACCTAGGCATCATCCTCGACATCGTGCCTAACCACATGGCCGTGGGTCAGGCGGACAACCGCTGGTGGCTCGATGTGCTGAAGCACGGGCCGGCCAGCGAGCACGCCGCGATGTTCGACATCGACTGGGAACCCGCAGACCTCGCTCTCAGGGGCAAGGTGGCCGCGCCTTTCCTGGGCGACACCTATGCCGAAGTCCTCGCTTCGGCCGAGCTGCAGCTGAAGCGCGATGGCGAGACAGGCGAGCTGGCTGTCTGGGCTTATGGCGCCCACAAGTTCCCGCTACGCCCTGAGGACCAGGCGCTGCTGGCTTCCAATGAGACCCTCGACGGCTTCGACGCACGGACCGAGGCCGGCCGCGGGCGGCTGCATGCCTTGGTGGAGCGCCAGCACTATCGGTTGGCGGGGTGGCGCACGGCGGGCGACGAGATCAACTGGCGACGCTTCTTCGACATAACCGAACTTGCTGGGCTGCGGGTGGAGCGGCCTGAGGTGTTCGACCTGGTTCACGCCCTGCCGCTGCGCCTCTATGAGGAGGGCTTGATCGACGGAGTGCGGGTGGACCATGTGGATGGCCTCGCCGATCCCGCTGCCTACTGCCGCAAGCTGCGATCCACGCTGGCCGAGATGGAGCCTCGTCGCCCCTCCGATGCGGCCAAGGGCCCGGCCTACTTCGTCGTCGAGAAAATCCTCGCCCAGGGCGAGCGGCTGTCGCTCGATTGGCTGACCGACGGCACGACGGGCTACGACTACATGAACGAGTCTGCGGCCCTGCTGCACGATCCCGCGGGCGAGCCGGCCCTGACGCGGCTATGGGAAGAGATCAGTGGCCGGCCATCCTTCGAGGACGAGGAGCGACGGGCGCGGCTGGAGACCCTGCGCCGGTCCTTTTCAGGCCAGCTGGAAGCGGCGGTGCGCGCCTTCCACCGCGTGGCGCGTTCGGACCTTGTGACCCGCGACTTCACCGAGGGCATGCTGCGCCGCGGCCTCACCACCCTGCTCAGCGTCTTTCCCGCATACCGGACCTACGGGACCGGGACCGCCGCGCCCCCGACCGACAGACCCTTGCTGCAACGGGCTCTGGAGCGCGCCCAGCCGTTCGTGGCTCCAGGTGAAGGCGCGGTGCTGAACCGGGTGGCAGCCTGGCTGGCGGGGGAGGGGCCAGGCGATCCAGCTATGCGCGAACTGGCCGTTCGACGCTTCCAGCAGCTGAGCGCGCCCGTTTCGGCAAAGGCCGTGGAGGATACCGCCTTCTACCGCTACGGGCGTCTGCTCTCCCGCGACGACGTCGGCTCCGACCCTGGCAGGCTGGCGGGGAGCGTGGCGCACATGCACGCGGTCAATGCCGAACGGGCCAAGCGCTTCCCAAACGCCATGCTGACCACCGCCACCCACGATCACAAGAGGGGTGAAGACGTTCGCGCCCGATTGGCGGTGATCAGCGAGCGGCCGGATCGGTGGGCCGAACAGGTCGGTCGATGGTTCGCGCTGACCGCCGTTTCGGCGCAGGGGATCGATCCGGTTGACCTGTATCCGCTGTTTCAAACCCTGGCGGGGGCGTGGCCGCTCGACATGCGCGCTGATGACAGCGACGCCTTAGGCGCGTTCCGCGACCGGGTGGCGGGATGGTGGCGCAAAGCCCTGCGCGAGGCGAAGCTGAAGTCCTCGTGGGCCGCTCCGGACGAAGCCTATGAGCAGGCTTGCATCCGCTTCCTCACAGCGATGCTCGACCCCGATCGGTCTGCGGACTTCCTCTCGGCTATGATCGCGTTTGTGGACGAGATCGCACCGGCCGGCGCGGTCAACGGCCTTGTGCAGACCTTGTTGCGCTGCACAGCGCCTGGCGTGCCCGACCTCTATCAGGGAACGGAGGGGTGGGACTTCAGCCTGGTGGACCCAGACAATCGCCGCGCAGTGGACTATCGCTGGCGGAGCGCTGCGTTGGGACGTCCAGGCAACCTTACTGAGGAGCTGAACGGCTGGCGGGACGGCCGCATCAAACAGCGCGTCATCGCCACCGTCCTCGATCTCCGCCGCCGCTGGCCAAGGGTGTTTGAAGGCGGCGACTATGTTCCGCTCGAGATAGAGGGCGAGGGCGCACGAGGTGTCATCGCCTTCCTGCGCCGGTTCGAAGGGCGTGCCGTGCTGGTCGCCGCCCCCCTTCGCTGCTCGGAGATCATCGACCCGCAAGGCTTGACGCCGCCAGCCGGCGGATGGCGCGACGCCGCCATCGCCCTCCCAGCCGATCTCCACGGAGGGGAAGGCAGGGCCAGCTTCTCGGGAGAAGCGGTTCGTCTATCCGCCGCACTGCGGGTGCAAGACGTCTTCAGATCAGCGCCCGTCGCCTTGATCGAGATCGGTTGAGCACGGCGTCGAGGGGAGCGGCTCTTGGCCGAGCTGCTGATGTCTTCGGCTTAGCGCCCGCGCAGCCCTGGGAACTGCGCCACCAGGCCGTCCAGCTTCGTATTCAGGCTTTCACGATCCCAGTCGCGCAGCTCGCCATGGCGAGCGCGCTGGGTGCTCTCCTCCGCACGGATCTGGTGCAGCGCTGCGCCAGCGCGGCGTCGTTGAGCCGGTGGCAGCGCCGCCAACCGGTCGGCCACGGCCGCGATGCGCGCATCCACGTCGTAAAAGGCCTGGGGGCCTGCGCCGACGTAAGCGCCGGCGGCGTTTGGCGCAGGGTTGACCGCCTCGGGTCCGGGGATGCCGGGCGAGGCCTCGTCGACGCCTGGCTGGGCCGAGGCGACCGTCGCGCCGCCTACGAGCGTCAGGCCGGCTGCGAGGAGGACGAGTATGCGCATCGGTGTCACAGGTTAAGTCCTTTGGCGTTCGCGCAATCAACGCCCATGTGCAGTTGAGGATGCGTCAGGGGAGCGGCAGCGCTTTAAGGCTGCGCCCACGGGTGTCGTTAACCGCAATTAAGGGCGGACGGGTCAAGGATCGCTCCTCTTACCCCCTTGGAGTGCGCCTCGTCCTGATGCGTTCGCGTCCTGCCATCAGCTTGGCTGTAAGCGCGAGCCTTGTGCTCGGCAGCGGCGTTGCGACGCCTGCCGCGCTCGCCGCCGCGACTGAGCTGTCGATCAAGGTCGGCGAGGCTCAGGCCTTCTCGCGGATCGAGTTCGATGGCGTGCAGCCTCGTTCCGCCCGGCGGGATGGTCAGGACTTGGTGCTGCAGTTCGGCGAACTCGCCGCGCCCAACCTGGCGCTGCTCCGCGTTGATCCGCCCCGATACCTAAAGACCGCCTCCACCCGGCAGACATCCACCGGATTGGAGCTTCGGCTGACCCTGGCTGAAGGTGTCGAGGCCAAGGTTGGTCGCGCAGACGGGGGGACGTACGTCAACCTTCTGCCGGGAGACGCGACACTCGCGCCCACGGATCAGGCGGCGGCGCATACGTCCGATCCGGTTCCCGCCTCCGGTCGCATCAAGATGCACGCCGGGCTGCAGCGAGGGACGTTGCTCCTGCGCTTCGACTGGCGAGCGCCTTTGGGTGCGGCGGTGTTCCGACGCGGTGCGGCGATCTGGCTTGTGTTCGACGCCCACGCCAGCGTCGATCTCACTGAGATCCCCGACGGCCTGACGCAGGCTCGTCGGATAGAGCAGGTTTCCGCCGCCCACGTCACCGCCCTGCGCATCTTGGCGCCGCCTGGCGTGACGGCCGCCGTGACCTCGCAGGGTTCATCATGGACCTTGGCCCTCGGCCCCGTCACCGACACGCCGTCTACGCCCATCGCCATCAAGCCGGACGCAGGCGGTCTGCTCGCGCAGGTCGCCGGCGCGACCGGGATCTTCTGGGTGGACGATCCGTCCGTCGGCGATCGATTGGCGGTGGTGACCGCGCTCGGCCCCGCCAAGGGTGTACCCGTCGCCCGCCGGCTGGTGGACGCAGACATCCTAGCCTCGGCCCAGGGGCTGGCCCTCTCGCCCCTGTCGCAGGACCTGGTCGTCTCCAGCGACCGGGATGTGGTGCGGATCGGCAGGCCCAGCGGGCTGCAGCTGTCGGCGGACGCACATGCAACCGCTGTCCCGCAAGCGCCTCCGTCACTGCCACAACCCACCGCGTTTCCAGCCCTGGTGGACTTCGAGGGCTGGTCCAAGACGGGGCAGGGGAGCTTCCTGGCGCGTTACGAGACGCTGCTTCAAGGCGCCTCGGACGAGGGGGCGAGGGGCAAGGGGGCGAGCACGCAGGCGCGCTTCGGCTTCGCGCGCTTCCTGGTCGGCTCCGAGCTGGCTTTCGAGGCCATCGGCGTGCTGGACCTGATGGCCAAGACCGACCCGCTCGTCGCCGCGACTGCCGAGTTTAGGGGTCTGCGTGGCGCGGCCAGGGTGATGGCCGGCCGATACAAGGATGCGCAGGCCGACTTCTCCTCGCCGGCGCTATCGGACGATCCAGCGAGCGCGCTCTGGCGGGGCTATGCCGCCGCAAGGCTCGGCGACAGTGCAGGGGCCCGGCAAGCCTTCGGCGTCGGCCGCGTGGCGCTCGCGCAGTTCGCCCCGGTCTGGCGAGCCAGGTTCCTGGGCGCGCAGGGGGAAGCCGCGCTGGCGACGGGCGATCTCGCCGCCGCTCGCGAGGCGCTGCAGGCGGCCGCCAGTCTGTCGCCTGCGGGCGTGGACCAGGATCGGCTGCAACTCGATCTTGGCCGCCTGGCGCAGGCGTCCGGTCAGCCGGACCAAGCCATGCCCTTCTTCGCCGCCGCCGAGGCCAGCCCGTACGGCGGCGTCGCGGCGCCGGCGCTGCTTCATGCCACCGAGGTGCAGCAGGGCCAGGGGCGGATCACCCCAACGGACGCCGCCGTCGTCCTCAATTCCATCCGCTTCCGCTGGCGCGGGGACGCCAGCGAACTGGAGGCGGCCCGTGCGCTCGGGCGGCTCTATATCGTCCAGGGGCGTTACCGCGAGGCGTTGGAGGCCTTGCGCAGCAGCCAGTCCGCGTCACCCGACCTGCCGGCGTCCGCCGCCGTGCAGGGCGACTTGGCCAACGCCTTCCGCAGCCTTTTTCTGGATGGCGGCGCGGACGGCCTGCCGCCGATCCAGGCGCTCGGACTTTTCTTCGACTTCAAGACCCTTACGCCCGTCGGATCGGACGGCGATACGATGGTGCGCAAGCTCGCCCACCGCCTGGTGGATGTGGACCTGCTGGACCAGGCCGCGCAACTGTTGAAATACCAGGCCGACAATCGGCTGGACGGTGTCGCCCGGGCCGAGGTGGACAC
>CAXTRP010000055.1:5990-7787 GCA_964246615.1 uncultured Caulobacteraceae bacterium
CTCGCCCTTATTCAGGTCATGGCTCGCCAGCCGGAAGCGGCGCTGGACGCTCTGAACGGCTCGCGCACGACGCTGCTGCCGTCCGAACTCCAGTCCCGCCGCAGGGTCATCCAGTCTCGCGCCCTCACCGCGCTGGGCCGTTACGAGGACGCCCTGGAAATCTTGGACGCCGACACGTCCGTGGACGCTCAGGCCGCCCGGGCGGAGGCGCTCTGGCGCAAGCACGACTGGCCCCTGGCGGCCCGGCAGCTGGAAGTGGCGCTAGGCGACCGCTTCAAATTTCCCGAGCCGCTCAGCGAGCTTGAGCAGGCCGAACTCTTGCGTGGAGCGATCGCCTACAGCCTCGCCGGCGATGAGGCGGGGTTATCGCGTCTGCGCGAGCGCTATGCAGCCAAGGTCGCCTCCAGTCGTACGCCGAGCATGCTGAAGGTCGCGTTAGCCGGTCCACAGGCCGGCTTCGACAACGCCGACCAGGGCCGAGCCGCCGCCGAAACGGACAGCTTCGCTACATGGGTCGCGGCGATGAAGACCCGCTTGCTCACCCCGGGCGCGTCAAAGGCCTGACGCTTCGGCGGCACGCCCCGCGGCCTTGGCCGGCGAAGGCTGTGGCCGCTTCCTATCCCAACGACCACCCCGCCCGGTTTAGACCGGACTTCAGACCGCCAAGGCTAGAGCCTCTTGCCGGGCCCGCGACTTGCCCATGAACCGCCGCGCGAAACGCACCAGCCGTGGCACAAACCGCGGACGTATAAGGCGGGGGTCGTAGGCGCCGAGGCGGCGGTCGTTCTCGGCCAGGCACAGGTCCACCAGGCTGACGACATCGATGTCGGCCACAGCCTCCCCACCCGAGACCGTGAAGTTGGCCTCATCCGCCGAGCTCACTTCGTTGGCCAGTCCCATACGCTCCCAGGCCAGGAACACCCACACGGCCATGACCTTCAACTCGAACAGCGGTCGCCGCCACAGCGGCATGTTGCACCGCATCCAGGCGACCCAGTTCACGAAGAACAGGATGTGGCGGGCTTCTTCATGAATCACGGGCTCGAAGGTGTCGACGAGTTCGGGCGGGAAATAACCTGACACCCTGGCCGCTTCGAACAATCCGAAGGCGAAGAAGCTGTCGATGCACTCGGAAAACCCTGTGACCATGAAGGCCCACTCTGTGTCCCGCGGCGGCTTGGTCTCAACCTCGGGCTTGAGCGCGATGCCGTAAGCCTTGACGAGGTTGGAAAGCACGTGGCGATGGCGCCCCTCCTCATAGCCGTTCAGCTCCACCGCTTGGCGCAGGAGCGGATCGCGGACCAGACGCGCATAGGCGTTCACCCGCAAGCTGGCGCGGTTCTCCGTCTGCACCGCAATGTCCCATACCGGCAGGCTGGTGATCCGGGCGAGGGCCTCGGGCTCAAGCTTTGGCCAGTCGATCACCGCGGGCTTGTAAGGATTGAAGGTGTCCAGCAGCGTCGTACAGAAGAGGGCTTTGTGCGCCTCGCTGCCGATCTTGATATGGGCAGGATAGGCAGGAATGGCGGACCGTTCAGGAGAAGGGGGGAAGTGTCCGCCGGCGTCTGGTTTCACGGGGAGGCGACTCCATGAGGTCTGTCACCAGACAGACATCAGGCTCTAACCCGGTAAAAGGCTCCACGCTCCATTTTTTGACTAGAAAGCGTATCTCACACCAATGTCGGCGCCGTCGTAATCTGTCGTGCGTCCGGCGAAGCGACCATTGTAGGCGACGTAGCCGCTCCACCGCGGGCTGAAGGCCGCGTTCAACCCCACCTTCACCGAGCCCCACTCCCG
>CAXTRP010000055.1:7797-11548 GCA_964246615.1 uncultured Caulobacteraceae bacterium
TGGCGAACCGCCCGTTCATAGTAGTGAGCCCTGCAACCACGTCGCGGGTGTGGGCGTCGCCGTCATAGGCGTAGGCGATCTCGGCATAGGGACGCAGCAGCGCTAAGCTGAGCGGCAGGGCGCCTTGCACCCGCACCCCCGCCTCGCCGATCAGAGACTCGCGGGTCTGCGGACCGAAGCTCATGGCGGTGCTGTCGCCGCCGTTCTCGTCATACTCATCCAGGTGAACGCGCTCGTAGGCGCCGCTGACGAACGGGCCGGCGTGCAGGCGTGGCGCCCCCAGCCAATAGCCGGCGGTGGCGCTGAGCGAGGCTGTCTCGCCGTCCACGTCGCCGTTCTCCACCCGGGTCGTGGGACCGATGCTGAACTGCCGTTGGATGTCGTGCAGGTGCAGATCGCCGTAGCCTGCGGCCCCGCTCACATAGGCTGGCCCGACGACGTACTGAGCAAAAAGGGAGCCCATGATGGTGTCGGTCTGGAACTTCCGGAGTTGACCGTTCAAGCCCTCGCTGGACGTCCCGCCGCTCAGCTCGGCGCCGAAGTTCACGTGTGCGTTCGGCCGGTAATCGACGCCCGCGGTGATCAGGCCGTCGTCGTCGTGGGCCGATGGGGTGAATCGCTCAGCGCTGATGTTCTGGCGCACATAGCCGCCGGTGGCGAAAAGGTGGACGCCCAGCGAAGGGTCGGCCTGGTCGCTCAGCAGCTGCTCGCCCACTGCATTCCGTTCGGCCTCCAGGGTGGCCAGGGGTTGTTCGGCGAGGAGCGAGATCTGCTGGGGGGCGATGATCTCGCTCTCCACGACTTGGGCGAACAGGGCGTGGGTCTGGGTGGTGGGATGCACTCCGTCGGCGAACACGTAGTTCGTGTAGGCGGTGGGATTGACCAAGCTGGCGCGGGTGCAGTTAACCGAACTGGACCCCGGCGGCTGGCAGGCGGCCATGGTGCTGTTGACGTAACCGTAGGCCGTTGGATTCGCGAGCACCTCGTTCAGCAGAGCGAATGTGTTGACCGGGATGATGCCGACGCCGGTCGTCTTCAGTCCGGTGTTCAGCACCGTGTTGAAGGCCAAGGAGGCGGCGGTCAGCGCCGCCTTGGTCCCTGGAACGGTCATGTCGTCGGTGACTGCCGAGGGCGTCCGTCCGACGTCAGGCAGGTTGAAGACGACGATGTAGCGGGCCCCGGCCTTTTGCAGGGAGCCGATGAGTGTGAGTTCCTGCGCCGCGGCGGCTTGGATGGCGGTCGTGGCCGTGGCTTGGCTCTCCGGGCTGGCGACTCCCTCCACGGCATCGACCAAGGCGGTGAGACCAGCCAGCTGGGACGCGGTGTCGCCAGCGCTGTGGCTGGCGATGAAGGTGGCCGCCGCGGCGGCCGTCTCATGATAGAAGATGTCGTTTGCGCCGCCGAAGACGGTGTAGAGTTCACTGCCGCTTAGCTGCGGATTGGCGGCAAGATAGCCCGTCACCTGCTGGGTCACCGTCGGAACACCCGCCGGCGTAAAGGGCGCGTTGGTCGTCACGCCTGCACCGCCATAGGCGAAGTTGGTCCCCCCCTGCAGGGAAGGCGTTAGCGCGAGGCCGTAGAAGGCCGCGACGTCCTCGACCGTCGTCAGGCCAGGGTTGGTGGTGAACCGCATGAGAGTCGGCGATCCGGCGAGGATAGAGATGTTGCCGCCGTCGCTCAGGCTGTCGCCGAACACCGTCTCGCCCGAAAACGGACTGGCCGATGCGGCGTTCGCGCTCCCCGTGACAGCCAAGGTTCCAGCAAGCGCGCTCGCCGCCACCAGCATCCGGATCATAGCGACCTCCCGTCTTATTGTTGACGCAACTGTCGCTCGGCTGACGCATAGGTCAAGCGTTCGTCGGCCGTGCAGCAGGGTCGCGCCGACAAGGTGGGCCCAGACTGTGTCGACGCTGGCGCACCCTGTGGATCGAAGCCGCCGTGGCCGCTCCATCAGCAACGCCGGCTGCCGCTTCAGACCAGCCAGCCGATGAGGAACAGCACCAGACCCACGACGCCAAGCGTCAGCGCCCCGAACCAGAACAGCCGGTTCTTGGTGATGATCGACACCGACGAGACGCCGATGCCGATCTCCAGCAGGGCGGCGGCGGCCGTCAGCCAGTGGTGGCGCCGCTCGGCGGCTTCGGCGACCTCAATCAGCCGGTCGCGGTCGTGCTCGCCGGCCTGGGCGCGGGTTTTGGCCGCCGTTTGCGCGCCCACCTGGTCGCTGGCCGTCTTGCGGTAGCGGTCCGCGTTAGGCCCGGGTGCATCGGCGGCCACGCCATAGATGTGCTTCTTCAGGCTGTCAGCCTGATACTCGTTCCAGGCGTCCGTCGCCCTGTCCTGGGACAGCACCGCCTTGCTGGTGGCGGTTATGGCCTTGGCGCTCTCGACCGTCTCCAGACTGCCGACGATGGCCGCAGACACCGCCAGCAAGGCGATGGTGATCGACACTCGGGTGATGAACGGATCTTCGGCGTGATGGGCGTGCTCGGCCCGCTCATTCGCCTCGTGAGCCTCCAGGACCGACATTGGACACGCCTTCGTTGAGTCTGCCGGTTAGACCCTGTTGGTGGGCATGCTGTCGAGTAGCGGCCGGCGGTCGCTTAGATGGGAGGCGGATTTCGATCGGCGACCGTCCCCGCCTGATGCCAATACGGATAGGGCAGGGGTCTGGCGCTCGCGGCGTCCAGGGTCCGCACCTGGTCAGGCGTGAGGTCCCATCCGACGGCGCCCAGGTTCTGGCGTAGCTGCTCCTCTGTGCGGGCGCCGATGATGACCGACGAGACAGTAGGACGCTGCAGCAGCCAGTTGAGCGCAACCTGGGGCACGCTCTTGCCCACTTCGGCCGCGACGATATCCAGGGCGTCTACGACCTTGTAGACGTACTCGTCATCCAGTGGCGGCCCAACGTCGGCGGTTTTGTGCAAGCGGCTGGTCTGCGGCAGCGGCTCGCCGCGCCTGACCTTGCCGGTGAGCCGCCCCCAGCCTAGCGGACTCCAGACCACTGCGCCAACGCCCTGGTCCAATCCCAGCGGCATCAGCTCGTGCTCATAGTCTCGCCCGACCAGGGAGTAGTAGGTCTGATTGGCCACATAGCGGGGATAGCCGTAGCGGTCGGCTGCGGCCTGGGACTTCATCAGGTGCCAGCCGGAAAAGTTCGATACGCCCGTGTAGCGGATCTTCCCGGCGCGAACGAGCTGGTCGAGAGTGGACAACACCTCCTCCACCGGCGTCAGAGCATCGAACCCGTGCAGCTGGAACAGGTCGATGTAGTCGGTCCCCAGCCGCTTGAGCGCCTTCTCGACCGCGCTGGTCAGGTGGTAGCGCGAGGATCCGATCTCGTTTGGTGCGTCGCTCACCCTGAAGGTCGCCTTGGTGGAAAGGATCAGCTGATCGCGCGGGCGGCCCTTGATCGCCTGGCCGAGGATGTCTTCTGCAGCGCCGGCTGAGTAGATGTCAGCGCTGTCGAACATCGAGACGCCTGCGTCCAGGCAGATATCCACCAGCCGCCGAGCCTCGTCGACGTCGGTTGAGCCCCACGCCTGGAACAGCTCGCCCTTCCCTCCGAAAGTGCCGGTTCCGAAGCTCAGAACGGGCACCTTGAAACCGGATGCGCCGAGGCGGCGGTATTCCATGGCAAACTCCTGAACGACGGATCGACGCTCCAGGAACGCGCCGGAGAACCCCAGGCTCCTACATCGCTCAGGCGTATGCGTAAGGACCGCCTCGCTCCAGCGCACGCTTGTAGGCG
>CAXTRP010000056.1:0-4267 GCA_964246615.1 uncultured Caulobacteraceae bacterium
GGCGTCCTGGGCTCCCTGTCCCGCTTAGTTCACAAGCGTTAAGGACTGCAGCAAGTCCGAGGCCACCTGCCGGGCCCGTCCATCCACGGCGAAGGCCGCGTCGATGGGGTCGTTCTGGGAGGGGGCCAGATCGCCCGTCCGATCCAGCCGCTCAAGCGTCCGTTCGACGGTCGTGGCGATATCGAGGAAGCCGATCCGCCGCTCCAGGAAGGCCGCCACGGCCACCTCGTTGGCGGCGTTCAGCGCGGCCGGAGCCCCGCCGCCCATGCGAAGCGCGGTGCGCGCCAGCCGGAGCGCGGGGAAGCGCTCGGGATCGGGCGCCTCGAACGTCAGCGTCGCCACCTGAGCCAAGTCGAGCCCCGGCGCCGGCCAGGGCAGGCGATCCGGCCAGGCCCAGGCGCAGGCGATGGGCGCGCGCATGTCGGGCGGCCCGAGCTGAGCCAGGGTCGAGCCGTCCTGGTACTCGACCAGGCTGTGGATCACCGACTGGGGGTGCACGATGACGTCGACCTTGGATTCCGGGGTGGCGAACAGGTAGGAGGCCTCGATCATCTCGAGCCCCTTGTTCATCATGGTGGCGGAATCGACCGAAATCTTGGCGCCCATCGACCAATTCGGGTGGGCGACGGCCTGCTCTGGTGTCGCAGCCTGCATCTGGGCCTTGCTCCAGGTGCGGAACGGGCCGCCCGAGGCGGTGAGGATCAGCCGCTTGACCCGGCTGGCGCAGTCCGGCTGCAGCACCTGGAAGATGGCGGAGTGCTCGCTGTCCACCGGCACCACGGCCCCGTTCGCGGCGCGGGCGGCAGCCAGCAGCGCAGGGCCGGCGCAGACCAGACTTTCCTTATTCGCCAGGGCGATCGTGGCCCCCTTGCGCGCCGCCGCCAAGGTCGGGCGCAGCCCCGCGGCGCCCACGATGGCGGCCATCACCCAACTCGCGGACTGGGCTGCAGCCACCACCGCATCTTCCCCTGCGGCGGTCTCCAGGCCCGATCCCGCAAGCCGCTCCTTGAGTTCTGCGTGGCACGACGGATCCGCCACCACCGTCATCCGGGGCCGCCACTTCAACGCCTGTTCGGCCAGACGTGCGACGTTACGCCCCGCCGCCAGGGCCTCGATCTGCACCGGAGCGCCCGACCTCTCAAGAAGATCCAGGGTGGAAACGCCGATGGAGCCGGTGGAGCCCAGGATGGCGACGCTGCGGGGCGACATCAGACGCTCACTCCATATCGGACCGCCAACCGGACCAGGGCCATGGCCAGGCTTGCGAACATCAGCCCGTCCACCCGATCCAGCAGGCCGCCATGGCCGGGGATGATGCTGCCGGAGTCCTTCACGCCGAAGCTCCGCTTGAGCATGGATTCGCACAGGTCGCCGGCCATCGTCGCCATGCCTACCACGATGCCGGTGGACCAGGCCCATGACATCGCCGGTCCGCCCTGCCCCGGCATGGCCCACGCCACAGCCTCCGCGGCCGCCATCGCCGCCAGAATGCCGACGCCGAACCCCGACCAGGTCTTCTTCGGGGAGATGCGGGGCCATAGCTTGGGGCCGCCGATCAGGCTGCCGCCCACATAGGCGCCGATGTCGGCCGACCAGGTCGCGGCCAGCAGCATCAGGGTCCAGTCGCGTCCGACGCCCCCGCCGCTCCGCAGCCACAGCAACGAGACCATGGGCACGCCGAGATAGAGCATGCCTCCCGCCTCGTGCAGCGGGCCGTCGTCACGTCGCCAGACCATGGCCACGCCCCAGACCACCACCGCCCCCATGGCCACGGCCAGCCAGGCCGACCTGAAGTATCCGGCCTTCACCGCCACCGCCGCCACCAGCAGCATGATGGCCATGACCGCGGCGGCGCGGATGGGAGTTTCGGGCGCGCTCATGGTCGCCCATTCCAGCGCCAGCAGGCCGATGGCGCCCCAGACGAGCAACAGGAAGGGCAGACCGCCCATCCAGACCGCCAGCAGCGCCAACGGAGCCAGCACCGCCGCCGACAAGACCCGAAGCCTGAGGTTGGACCAGTCGAAGCGCCCCGAGCGTATCCTACCCGGTGGCGAGGACGTCATCGATCTCGGCTCCGCCATAGCGCCGCTCGCGGGCCTGATACTCTGCGATCGCCTCGCCCAGGGGACCGGTCCCGTAGTCGGGCCAGAGCACGTCCTGGAACACGAGTTCGGCGTAGGCGGCCTCCCATAAGAGGAAGTTGGACAGCCGCCGCTCGCCCGAGGTGCGGATGATCAGGTCCGGCGGCGGCCCCTTGGAGGTGGACAGCCGCCGTTCGAACTCCGCCTCGCCAATTTCCAGACTGGCGCGACCCTGGGACACGTCCAGAGCGTAGCGCCGCGCCGCCTCGGCGATGTCGGAGCGTCCGCCATAGTTGAAGGCGACCTGAAGGTGGAAGCGGTCGTTGTCGCGCGTCCGCCGCTCGGCCCGCTCGATTACCTCCAAGATGTCGGCGGCGAGGTCGTCGCGGCGGCCGATGATGTGAACGCGCACGCCTTCGCGCTCCAGCCGCTCCAGGTCGCTGGAGACGTAGGCCTTCATCAGCTTCATCAGGTCGGAGACCTCGCTGACAGGTCGCCGCCAGTTCTCGGTGGAGAAGCCGAACACCGTCAGCCACTGAATTCCGTAGTCGGGGGCGACCTCCACGGTGCGCTTCAGCGCATTCACGCCGGCGCGGTGGCCGAAGGTGCGCGGCAGGCCCTTGGCCTTCGCCCAGCGGCCGTTGCCGTCCATGATGATAGCCACATGGCGAGGTGGGGCGGGCGTCGCGGCGTGTGCGCTCCCTCCCCCTCCTCCACGCGAGCCCAACACCGGCGACATCTATAGACCCCTTGACGACTCGACCGGCGGTTTCAGACGCCCGCTCAGGCGATCAAACCTGCATGATCTCTTGTTCTTTGGTTTTCAAGGCGTCGTCGATGCGCTTCACTGCCGCGTCGGTGAAGCCCTGGACCTCGTCGCCGGCCTTCTTCGACTCGTCCTCGGAGATGGCGCCATCCTTCTGCGCCTTCTTGAGGTCCTCCATCGCTTCGCGACGCACGTTGCGCACCGCGACCTTCTGTTGCTCGGCGTACTTGCCGGCCAGCTTGGCGAGGTCGCGCCGGCGTTCTTCGGTGAGCGGCGGGATCGGGATGCGGAGCGTCTGGCCGTCGGTAAGGGGGTTCAGTCCCAACCCGGCATTGCGGATGGCCTTCTCGGTGGGGATCACCAGGGCCTTGTCCCAGACGCTGACGGTGATCATCCGCGGCTCCGGCACGCTGACCGAGCCGACGGCGTTCAGGGGCATGGTGGAGCCATAGGCCTCCACCGTGATGGGATCGAGGAGTCCGGCGTTGGCGCGGCCGGTGCGCAGGCCCTGGAACTCCTCGCGGAGCGCGTCCACGGCCTTGTCCATGCGGTCGTCGTACCGGGAGAGATCGGGTTTGCTCATCGGGGGTCAGGTCTCGGCGATAAGGCGGGGTAAGTCTAGGTCTTCCAGGCCACAGCTGTTGCGCTCCAGGGCCTCAGACCGCCGCCAGCGGCTTCTCGGAGATCACCGTATGCACGCCCTGCCCCAGCATGACGTCCACCAGCGCGCCAGGGCGGCGGATTGAAAACACCACGATAGGAATGCCGCTCTCGCGCATCAGGCTGATGGCGGAGGCGTCCATGACCTTCAAATCCTGCGACAGGACCTCGTGGTAGCTGAGCCGGTCATAGCGCTGGGCCGTCGGGTCGCGCTTCGGATCGGCGGTGTAGACGCCGTCGACGCTGGTGCCCTTCATCAAGGCGTCGCAGCCCATCTCCGCAGCGCGGAGCGCGGCCGCCGTGTCGGTTGTGAAGAAGGGATTGCCGGTGCCGGCGGCGAAGATCACCACCCTGCCCTTCTCCAGGTGGCGCACCGCGCGCCTGCGGATGTACGGCTCGCACACCGAGGCCATCGGAATGGCCGACTGCACCCGGGTGTCCACGCCATGGCGCTCCAGCGCGTTCTGCATGGCGAGCGCGTTCATCACTGTCGCGAGCATGCCCATATAGTCGGCGCTGGTGCGATCCATGCCTTTGGCCGCTCCCGCCAGGCCGCGGAAGATGTTGCCCCCGCCGATCACCAGGCACAGCTCGACGCCCAGCTTGACGATCTCGGCGATATCGCGGGCCACCCCATCGACGGTGTTCATGTCGATGCCGTAGGGCGTGTCGCCCATCAGCACCTCGCCCGACACCTTGAGCAACACCTTGCGGAAGCGGAGAGGCGGCGGTGCGGCGGCGAGGGATGGGATCATGTCTT
>CAXTRP010000056.1:4277-11411 GCA_964246615.1 uncultured Caulobacteraceae bacterium
ATGTCTTCAACCTCGCGAGCCGCTACCGCCGCGTACAATACTGATTGGCGGCGGCTGCGCACCCATGAAGGTCGAAGCGCGACGCGTTGCCCCTCTCCCTTGCGAGAGAGGGAGCGCCGCTATCCCCCCGTCAGCGCGGCGACTTCGCCGGCGAAGTCATCCTTGGTCTTCTCCACGCCTTCGCCAAGCGCCAGCCGGACGAAGCCGGTGAGCTGGATGGGGGCGCCCAGGGCCTTGCCCTGCTCGGCCAGGAACTGCTCGATGGTCTGGTCGGGATTCATGACAAAGGCCTGCTTCAACAGCACCACCTCCTCATAGAACTTGCGGATGCGACCCTCGACCATCTTTTCAATCACCTGGGGCGGCTTGCCGGACGCCTGGGCCTGTTCAGAGAAGATGGCGCGCTCGCGCTCCACCGCGGCCGGGTCGATGTCGTCGACCGACAGGGACAGGGGCGAGGTGGCGGCGATATGCATGCCGATCTTGCGGCCCATGTCGGTGAGCTTCTCATGGTCGGCCGACGACTGTAGCGCCACCAGAACGCCGATGCGGCCGAGCTCCGGCGCCACGGCGTTATGGACGTAAGCCGCGACCGCGCCTTGAGGGACCACGAAGCGGGCCATGCGCCGCGCCGTCATGTTCTCGCCGATGGTGGCGATCAGGCCGGTGAGCAGGTCGTTGACCGTCTCGCCGCCCTCGGTCCTGGCCTCGGCGAGCTTGTCCACTCCGCCTTCCACGTCCAGCGCGGTCTTGGCGATCGCACGGGCGGCGGTCTGGAACCTGTCGTTGCGGGCGACGAAGTCGGTCTCGGCGTTGACCTCGACGACCGCACCGGTCATGCCGCCGCCTTCGGTGCGCAAGGCGACCGCGATCAGGCCTTCGGCCGCGATGCGGTCGGCCTTCTTGGCGGCCTTGGACAGGCCCTTGGTGCGAAGCCAGTCCATGCCGGCCTCGATGTCGCCGCCGGTCTCGGTCAGCGCCTTCTTGCAGTCCATCATGCCCGAGCCGGACTTCTCGCGCAGCTCTTTGACGAGCGCAGCCGTAATTTCGGCCATGGCCCTCTTCTCCATTAAAATGAGCGGCGCCGCTTGGAGCGACGCCGCGATGTTCAAGTCAACCTAGGCCAAGTAGCCTGAAGCAAGTGAGGTGGGTCAAACAGATCCGGCCTCTACCCCAGCCGCTTCAAGCGCTTGGCCGGTACGCTCGAGCGGTGTCGTTTCGACTGATTCGACTTCCACGGGCGTCGGCTCGGCCGCCGCGGTCTGGCGCAGGGCCGGCTCCATGGACGGCGCCTCGGCCGCACCGAGGTCGACGCCCGAGGCCGCCTGTCCCGTCGCCAGCCCATCCAGCACGGAGTCGGCGATCAAGTCGCAATAGAGCTGCAGAGCCCGCGCCGCATCGTCGTTGCCCGGCACCGGATAGGCCACCCCGTCCGGATCGGAGTTGGTGTCCAGGATCGCCACCACCGGGATGTTCAGCTTGCGGGCTTCCTGGATGGCGATGCCCTCCTTGTTCGTGTCGATCACGAACATCAGGTCGGGAATGCCGCCCATGTCCTTGATGCCGCCGAGCGAGAGTTCCAGCTTCTCCTTCTCGCGGGTCAGCGTCAGCAGCTCCTTCTTGGTGCGGCCCTCGCCGTGGCCTTCCAGCACGCCTTCCAGCTCGCGCAGCCGCGCGATGGAGCCGGAGATGGTGCGCCAGTTGGTCAGCGTACCGCCCAGCCAGCGGTGGTTGACGTAGTACTGGGCGCAGCGCTTGGCGGCGTTGGCCACCGGATCCTGAGCCTGGCGCTTGGTGCCCACAAACAGCACCCGGCCGCCGGAAGCGGACACTTCGCGCACCTTGAGCAGGGCCTGGTGCAGCAGCGGGATGGTCTGCGACAGGTCGATGATGTGGATGTTGGCGCGCGATCCAAAGATGAAGCGCTCCATCTTCGGGTTCCAGCGGTGGGTCTGGTGACCGAAGTGCGCGCCCGACTCGAGCATCGAACGCATGTTGAATTCAGGCAGAGCCATGGTGTCGTGTCCTTGTTCCGGTAGCCGCCGCAGACATGCCGCCCCCCAAGAGGAACGCCGGAAACGACCGCACGCTTAAGCGCACGCCCGCAGATCTGCGTGTGAGATGCTCTGGGAAATAGGCCGGGACAGCGCGGAAATCAAGGTCGGCGTGGCGGCGTGGCGTAGCCGATTGCAGGCGTCCAGCGCGGGTTCGTAAAGGGTGGAGAGCGACGATAGCATCCCTTGGCCAAACGGGTCCGACTTATCGCCAACACAGGCCGCCTACTGTGATTGGAAAGTTGAAGCTATGTAGTAGCCTCCCCAAGGCCTTGAGGAAGGGGAGCAAACTGCTCACGTGGACACTCCGTATCGTTCACCTTTGTGCGATGATGAAGCGCTTCCGGCGTGTGAGCATATACTGAAAAAATGTCGTAAGGAGCGTATCCACCTCCGAAGTAAACTGGCTCGACATGTCGGAGGAAAACACAGACTGGCTCTATAGAGCTTAGGTGCTCACCAAGTCTCTGGTGATCCATCTCAGCTTGGATCTCTCTACGATGCATGTAGAAGTAGGCAACGTCTCTGTAGCGAGCCTTCAGGGCGATGGTGGCGACAGCAAATATCCCAATTGAGGCGCTGGACAACATACCCCACTTGAACAGTGCGCCTATCTGACCCCACAAGCTCGTTGGGACCTTGCGCATCATCAAACTCCCTCATCCGCGCAGGTCGCACCTACTAAGCTCGCCCCGTCAGTCCGGCAAGAGTCCGCCTCGGTCGAAAGCACGGGCAAAGAAGGTCCGCTAACCGGCCTCCTGCAGCGCCCCCAAATACTCCCCGAGCGTCGCCTCCAGGCGGGTGTGCATGAAGGTTTGGAACGGCTGCAGGTCCTGCGCCATCGAGCCGTGCTCGAGCGCGTCGAGGTAGATCTTGCGGTCCTCTGGGCGCACGGCGATCGGCGGATAGCCACAGCGGACCAGCGCCAGATTGGTCAGGAGCCGCGCGGTGCGGCCGTTGCCGTCGCTGAACGGGTGGATGGCGGTCAGCCGGAAGTGCGCCACAAAGGCCGCCTCGGGCGTTGAAAGCGCCGTTTCAAGCTCGCGGCCGAACGCCTCCATCAGAACCGGGACCTTCCGCGGATTGGGGAACACCACGGGCGATCCGGCGATGCGCCGAGGATGGGGACTGTAGACGCCCGCAATCCCAGGCTGGCTGCGCGCGACAATGCGCCGATGCAGTTCGCAGACCACGCCTTCAGTAAGCGGCGCATCCCCGACCGCCAGCTCGCGCATGAACAGCACCGCCTGGTGGTGATCCACCGCCTCGAGATGGTCCTTCAGCGCCTTGCCGCCGACGGTGATCCCGTGCGCGATCACCTCGGCGGTTTCGCGGTGGGTGAGGGTGTTTCCCTCGATGGCGTTGGAGGTGTAGGTCAGCTCGACATCGTAATAGGTCTGCAGCTGGCGCAGGGCGCCCTCGGCCAGCGGCCGACGCTGGTCGAGCTCGGCCTTCTTGGCTTTAATCGAGGCCAGGAGCTTGTCCACGTTTTGTTCTAGACGACGTGCGCTGTTCTGGTCAAGGCTACAGCATGGCGCGTTCAGGCGGACCTAGGTCGGTATGTTCGGCTTCGTTCTGCGTCTGTCTAAGGACAAGTCCGCGGCAAGGACCGTTCTACAGGCTCAGGATGAGGTGCGATCGTTGCCGTCTTCGCGCCGTTCAACGCCTCCAGCACGGCTGCACAGATGACTGGCGCCAGGAGCCAGCCGTTCCGTCTGGCGCCCGTAGCGAGGATCAAGCCGCTTGCTGTGCGGGCGACCAGGGGACGGCCGTTGGGGGTGGCCGCGCGGACGCCGGTGCGCGCCACGTAGGGGACCTTGGCGAGGCCGGGCAGCAGGCGGAGCGCGCTGGCGTGCAGGCGCCGCACCGCGTCCGGATCCAGGGCGAGGTCGCTCACGCCCGGCTCCATCGTGGCGCCGAAGACAAGCCCCCGCCGCTGGGGCGCGGCGTAGCCGGCGGCGCTTCGAAGCGTCGGGCCGGTGGTCGGGCCACCCTGGAAGTGAAGCACGTGGCCCTTGATCGGCTGCAGCGCCGAAAGCTCAGGCGCCGCGGCGAGCCAGCGGCGCGTGGCGTAGCCGGCGGCGAGTACGGTGGCGTCGAAGCCCCGCGCCGGCGGCTCGGGCAGGGGCGCTGCGACCACCTCGCCCCCCGCCTGGCGCAGGCGCGCCGCCAGGGCGGCCAGGGTGTCCAGCGGGTCGAGCCGGCCGTCGCGGCGCAGGTGCAGCGCCTCGCCGGCGTCAGCGGCCAGGGCCGGCTGCAGCGCGCGGGCGGCGACAGGCGTCAGGCGCTCGGCCTGAACGCCGATAGCCGCAAGGCGCGCCGTCAGCCGATCCAGGCTCTCGGGGTCGGCGAGGTACAGGGCGCCGGCGGCATGGTCCGGCGGGGCCGCCATGCCCAGGGCTTCGGCGAAGCGGGGCCAGGCGGCGTATGCGGCGTCAAACAGGGCGTAGTCGGCCTCGGACCGGTCTTCCAGCAGCGCTTCGAGCCCCGGAGACAGCATCCCCGCCGCGACGCCTGAGGCGTTGTCGCCGAGCGCGCGGGGCTCAAACACCGTCACCTGAGCCCCCGACCGGGCCGCCAGCACACCAACGCCGAAGCCCAGCACGCCCCCGCCTGCGATAGCGAGACGCAGACCGCAAAGCGCAGTGGGTCTTAGTTCAGGAAAAGTCCACGCCACCTAGGTGATCTAGGACATCACGGACCGGCTGCTAAGGGGTCGCGACCCCGGTCGAACTCAGGACCGCACGCTCGTTCCGCCCCTGCAAAGCTTGGCCCAGCCTGTTGAGAAGGCCGAGGCTACGCTGATCTCCTGGAAGGTCAGCACCTTGAGCTCCTGGCCATCCAGAGGGTCGGAGCGGACCATCATGTAGGGCGCGTTGCTGAAGGCGGCCATGCGCTCGGCGTCGCCGGAGCGGCTCTCCATGAACCGGTTGAGGAAACGGCCGAAAAGCGCGGCTTCCTCGCCGACCTTGATCGGAAGCGTCACCACCACGTCCGTCATCGCCGTCAGCCTCAAAGCTACCTACCCAGCAGCCCAACAATGCTGCACTCGCAACTGTTCCGAGTCGAGTCATGCTGCAGTGCGGTAACGCAGCGGTGATTGGACCTTGAGCGATCGGTAACCAGGGCGCGCAGGGGTGTCTACAACAAAGGCGAACGGCTCGGTTCAATGCATTTGGCGGGGGCGGCGTCGCCGGTGTCGAGGGCCAGCACGGCGTAGCTGGCCAGCCAATGCTCGCCCATGTAGTCGCCGCCGACATGCGGCAGGCTCGCCTCCAGGTGGGCGTCCGCCGCTCGGCCAGCGAGGCTGGCGGCCTCTGGCCCAAGGCTCGGCGCCAGCTCCCGCCAAGCCCAGGCGCGGCTGAGGTTCAGCCCGTCCAGGTGGGCGATCTTGCCGTCGCTGCGGTCGCTGACGGCGGCGGGACGGAACAACGAGGCAGGCTCCGCGCGGGCGACATCGGGCAGGAAGGCGGCGACCCAGGCGGCGAACCTGCCGGGATCGAGCACCCGCGCCATCAGTTGCGCCTCCACCAGGGTGGGCGAGAGGAAGTCGTCGCCCGACGGTTCCCAGGCGACCGCACCCCGGTCTTCGCCGTACCAGAGCCGGGCGCGGCCGCTGACGACTTCCAACAGGGCGCGGTCTTCCACGACCTCGCCGTAGGTCAGGGCCAAACGAAGCGCGAAGGCGGTGTTGGCGTGGGCGCCGCTTCGCACCGGATAGTCGGCCTTGGGCAGGAAGGCGCGGAAGCGGGCGGCGAACGCCTCGGCCAGGGGCTGAAGGGCCGCCTCCCAGCGCGCGGCGCCATCGCTCAGGCGCAGCTCGGCGGCCAGCATAAGCAGCCATGCCCAGCCGTAGGGCCGCTCGAACCCGCCGCTGGACGGTCGCCCCAGATAGGCCAGCTCTGCGCCGATCGCGTCCGGGGTGAAGGCCCTGTCGAAGCGCTCGGCGATACGGCCTGCGGCCTCGCCGGCCGGGAAGCGGCGGAGCAGACGCGCCAGCATCCAGTAGCTGTGGACACAGGAATGCCAGTCGAAGCTGCCGTAGAAGACCGGGTGCAGGTCTTTCGGCGTACGGGCGTCGCCGTCGCCGTCCAGCACGTGGTCGAGCTTGTTCGGGTACTCCCGGGTCACGTGGCCGAGCGCGAGATGGGCGTACCGCTCGGCGAGAGCGGGCGTGAGGGTGGCGGACATGGCTCCCTGCTCAGGCGTGGAAGACGAGCAAATACATCAGTGCGGTGTTCACCGCGAGCAGGGCCAGCGCGGTCGGCGCCTGCACCCGGATCACCGCCCAGCGGTCAGGCAGCTCCAGCAACGCTACGGGCACGATGTTGAAGTTGGCGGCCATGGGGGTCAACAGCGTGCCGCAGAAACCCGACAGCATCCCGAGCGAACCCATGACGGCCGGGTCGCCGTGCAATCGATGCACGATCAGGGGCAGCCCGACGCCGGCCGTCATCACCGGGAAGGCGGCGAAGGCGTTGCCCATGACCATGGTGAACGCCGCCATCCCCACGGTGTAGGCTGTCACCGCCGCCAGCCGGTCTCCCGTAGGCAGCACGCGCACGGTGATGTCCGCCACCGCATGGCCGACCCCGGCCAGGGCGAACACCGCGCCCAGCGCCGCCAGCATCTGCGGCAGGATCGCAGCCCAACCCACCGCCCGCGCCAGGCTCGCGCCGGCCTGCAATGGCTCGGCCGCCCGCGCCCTCAGCACAGGCAGGGCGACCGCCAGGCTCGCCACCACTCCCAGCGCCAGAGCGACCAGGGTAGCCTGCCTGGGATCCACCATGGCGACGCCGCCCCAGCTCAGGCGTTTCAGGAACAGGGCGCCCAGAAGCGCGACGACTGGAACGACCAGAGCCAAGGCGAACAGCCCATCGCCGTGCATCGCCGCCCGCCCTGCGCGCTGCCGCGCAAGGCTGTCCGCAGCCATCGCCGGCGCCGCACCGAAGCCTCGCACCGCCAGAGCCGCAAGCGCCAGCACCAGCACCGCGTTGCCGAGATCGCCCAGCCTGTCCCCCAAGAGGAAACTGACGGAGATCAGGGCCAGGAAACCGGCCACGGTGGCCCGGCGCGCGCC
>CAXTRP010000057.1:0-11172 GCA_964246615.1 uncultured Caulobacteraceae bacterium
TCCGGCGCTATGCGGCCGGCGGTGTCCTCCGCGCGCACCAGTCGCCCTACCATGGAGCCGATCTGGGGAACGGCGCGCTCGAGCCAGCCCGCGGCCCGAGCTCGCAGTGTCTCGGGCCGGTCAGCGATGCGCAGGATCGCCAGGGAAAGCGGCCGCCGGCGGTTGAGGGTCGTCTCGCTCAGGCGCGCGAGGTGGCTGGCGAACAGCTCGGGGGTGAACAATCCCGTGCTGGGATCGGTGAGGCCTTCACCGCGAGCCTGCTCCAGGGCGTGGCGAATGGCGACCTCGCGTCTGTAACCCCGCGCCAGGGCGGTGATCCGCCGGGCTGTCTCCTCGGGCGGGGTATCGGCCGTGGCGATGTCCGTAAGTCCCCGCCGGTAGGCGGACGCCGGATCGATCTCCGAGCTTGAGCGAAGATAGAGCAAGGTAGGCAGGTGATAGAGGCGAGAGTTGCGCCGCATGCCAGCAGCGATCGACAGAGCCTCAGCCTGGGTCTCGCCGGCCCAGAGCGCTACGGCGTCGAACGCCCGCTCATGCAGGTAGTCGAACGCGGTGTAGGCGGTGAAAGCCGCTGTCACCTCCGCCCCTTGAGCCTTCAGGGCATGCCAGAGCGCCAGGAACTTCGGCGCGGGTTCGCCCACCGTCAGCACGCGATAGTCCGACAGATCCGCGGTCGGAGCGGGCAGGGCGCCGCCGTGTTCGGCGAAGGTGTCCTGGCGTAGCTTGAACTCTTCCTCCGCCGCGACGGCGCGGACCAGCTGTTCCAGCCTGAGCGCCACCTGCGACGAATGGCAGGCGGCGGCCAGCGTCAGGTCGAAGCCGTGCTGGTTGATGGCCACGCGACCGGTTCGCACCCCGACGATCGGCAGACGCCGCGGGGCGCGCTGGGCGCGGAGCCTGGCGCTGATATCCAGCGCCTGATCCACTCCATCGACCACCACGAGGGCGGCCTCGATGGGCAGGTCCTCCATAGCGATCAGCGCGGCATGAATACCCCGGGCAGTGATCGTGCGCCACCCAAGCGCGTCGAGGCCGGCGCTCAAGGGCGCAGCCACACCCTCATCACGCGCGACGATCAGGACGCGCACTCTCTGCGACACCGATCACCTCTCATCGTGCCGGCGAACCGGCGGTGCGCCGAACTGGCGCTCGAATCGTTTATGGATCATAGCGATGCGCTGCAGTGATGCGCAATCGGCCCGGGCACCCCCCGTTTGACCACAGAACCCTTGCACAGTAGGCCTTCGGAGCGTTCCGTGGACACGCGCACCCGGGCTGCCGGTGATCGCCCCGGTTTGGCTGGGGTCGGCGCGCACGCTCGCTCGCTTTCGCCCGAGCAGACGCTGAGCTTCGTGCGCGCGTCGCTGCTGCTGGCGCGTCGATCGTTCCTGCGTATCTGGGGGCGGGACTGCATGCTCTACACGGGCGGAGTTTCATTCTTCGCCCTGCTGGCGGTCTTTCCGGCGCTGACCATCCTGGTCGGCCTGTTCAGCCTGCTGGCCCCGACCAGCCAGGTGGCGGGGCTGGGCGTGGCCTTGGTCAACCTGATGCCCCTGCAGGCCCAAGACCTGGTGCAGGCGGAACTGGGCCGGCTGGCCGTGGCCCCGCGCTCTGCGATCTCGGTGCAGAGCGTGGTGGCGCTGAGCATCGGCCTGTACGCCGCGCACCGGGGCTTCAAGGCGCTGCTGGCCGGACTGTCCTTCATCTATGAGGAGGATCGACCTCGCAACTTCGTGCAGTTCAACCTCATGGCGTTGCTGGTGGCGGTGGGAGCGTTCGCCCTGCTTGCAGCGGCGTCGAGCATGTTCCTAGCGGTGCGGGTGCTGGGCTCCACCCTGAAGCTGGAGTTGCTCGGCCAATCCTGGCTGAACAACGAGTGGACCTGGGAGTCCACAGGTCTGGTCGCGGGTTTCGCGCTGCTCTACCGCTATGCCATGGCCAGCCACACGGTGAGCTGGCGGGCGTCGATCGCCGGCGGAGGGTTGGCGACGGCGCTGTCGATCCTGGCGTCCTGGTTCTGCGCCTTCTACGTGGGGCGGATCGCCAATTACGGAGCGACCTATGGGTCAGTGGGAGCCGTCGTGGTGTTCCTGGTCTGGCTGTCGTGGAACGTGAACGCAGTGTTCTTCGGCGGCGCGGTAGCCACGGAGATGGAGCTGATCCTCAGGCCGGGCGTGCAGCACGGTCCACGTCGGCCGTCGAAGCGCGCTTCCGCACCGTAAAGCGCCACTCTCCCGCGCTCTCCGCCGCCGACGCCAACATGGCATGACCGGCCTGGGCGACGAAATGCGGCACGTCGATACGCGCCATCGGATCGGTTGCGAGCAGCACCAGGATGTCCCCTGCAGCGGCGTCCTGAAGCGCCCTGCGCAGGCGCAAGGTCGGTATCGGGCAGCAATGGCCACGGGCGTCCACCACCCGCTGTTCCACCTTGATCCCGGCGTCGTCCATTCCACCTGATGGCGGCGGCTGGCCCCCTGCGCAAGAGCTGAACGAATCACCTTCGCGTTCGTTCGATCCTCGTCGCGCTTGGCGGCTTGAGCGGAGGGCTTGGGGATGGCCGCACGACCGACCTGGCAGGGGCACCTTCGACTGTCGCTCGTCACCTGTCCGGTGGCGCTGTACAGCGCCACCACCACCGCTGGCGACATTCACTTCAACCTGATCAACCCGAAGACGGACAATCGCATCCGCATGGTCACGACCGATCCGGACACCGGGCCGGTGAACCGGAGCGACCTGGTCAAGGGCTACGAGGTGGAGAAGGGCCGCTACATCATCCTCACCGACGAAGACCTCGCCTCGGTGAAGCTGGAGAGCACCCGCATCCTGGACATCGAGCGTTTCGTGGACAACGCCGACATCGACCGGCTTTACTGGAACGACCCGTTCTATCTGGTGCCGGACGGCAAGATCGCCGCGGAAGCCTACTCGGTGATCCGGGAGGCCATGGTGCAGTCCGGCCGGATCGCGCTCGGCAGGGTGGTGTTGCACACCCGCGAGCGGCTGATGGCGCTGGAGCCCAAAGACGACGGTATCGTCGCCTGGAGCCTGCGCACCCGGGGCGAGGTCCGCGAGGCGAAGAGCTTCTTCGACGAGATCCCCAAGGTGACGCCAAACGCCGGCATGGTCGAGATCGCCTCCAAGATCATCGAGCAGCAGGAGGGTCCGTTCGACCCGACGCAGTTTGTGGACCGCTACGAGGAGGCGCTGAAGGCGCTGATCGCCAGCAAGCAGAAAGGGCAGAAGGCGGTCGCCGTGATCGAGCCCGAGGACACCAACGTCACCGACCTGATGGCGGCGTTGCGCGCCAGCCTGCAACGCAGCGCGTCTCAGCCGGCAGCCTCCGGCGCAGAAAGGAAAGCCAAGGCCAAGCCAGCGGCCGGACGGCGCCCCGCGCCTCGACGCAAAGTCGGCTAGTCGTCACCGATGGACGATCCGCATCAGCCCGGCGCACGTTGCCCATAGATAGCCATCCCGTCCGGCTCGACCGGATTGGCGACGTTGGACAGGGCCGCATCGGCCTTCATCGCTTCCGCCAGGGTGCGGACCGGATCGCCGTCGGTGGTGGTGAAGTTGAGTTGGAACGGGATGGCTGGACGGCGGCTAAGGCTGGCGAAATCCTGTAGCGGCGGCCGGTTGAACCACACAGCATAACGCTTGGCGGGCAGGGTGCGACAGATCAGGACGAACGTCCTCCCGTCGTCGAGCAGCCGGGGTGAAGCTGCGCAGTCGGGATACTCAGCGCCAGCGGCCTGGGCATAGGACCAGCCTTCCGCTCGCATCCGGGTGTCGTAGGTCACCCGCAGGACGAGCAGGCCCGGCGGCACCTTGGCGTCGGCGGCGGGAAAAGTGCTTTGAACGTGGGGCACAGCGCGGCTTGCCACCACCGTGACGCCCGAGAGGGCCGTTGGGGGAGGGGGCGCCGGCGTCTTGACAGCGCCCGCCGCTCCGCTGGCGCAAGCCAGAGCACAGAGGCCAGTCGCTATTCCGAAGCGGAACGAAACCCCCGGCAGATGGATGAACGGAACGGTCAGCGGGAGTTCAGGCTTCATCTGATGAGCTTGGCTGTGCGCTCTGCGCCGCGAAGGATAAGGATACGCCCATGACGTCGAGCGCGATACTGGCCCGATCGGCAATGTTGGTGGTGACGCTCGCAATGAGCGCGTCGCCTTTGGCGACCGCAGGCGCTCTCGCCCAGGACGCCGGGTATGGCGCGCCTCCAGGCTACGGCCAGTCCTATCCGGACCCTGGAAGCGACGCCCAACCCGGCTACGGCCAGCCGAGCTATGGCCAGCCGAGCTATGGCCAGGGTCCCGGACAGTCTGCCTATGGGCAGCCATATTCGCCGGATCAGGGCGCTTACCAGCCGGGTTACGACGCGCCCGGACCCTCCCAGGGTGCAAGCCCGGACCAGTCTCCCTCCGGGTACGGAGGCCGGGGCGCTTCCGCGCAAGGAGGATACGGCCCTGCCGGCTACGGGCAGGCGACTGATGGCCAGGGCGCGTACGGTCAGCAGGGTTACGGTCAGCAGGGCTACGGCCAGCAGGGTTATGGTGGATCAGGCGGCGGGGCTCAGGGCTACCCCCCACAACCGGATGCGGGTTATCCGCAGGGGCCATCCGGACCGGCCTACGGCTCCGGCCAGGATTACGGGTCGGGCGGATATGGCGCGCCGGCCGGGCAGGGGCCGTATGTAGCGCCTCCTCAGGGCTACGATCCGAGTTCATCGGACGCCGCGGCGTCCCCCGACGCCGATCAACAGTACGCCCAGGCGGCCGAACAATGGGCGATGGACAACTGCGTCAAATCAGGAAGTAACGTCGCGGGCGGCGCACTGATCGGCGGCGCGCTCGGGGCCCTCGCAGGTGCGGGTCTCGCGGGCCGGCATAGTCGCGGCACGGGCGCGCTCGCAGGCGCGGCGGGTGGCGCTTTGCTGGGTGGTGCGGTCGCGTCGACCGGTTCCAGGGCGACAAGTCCGGGATGCCCTCCAGGCTTCGTGCTCAGGGGCGGGGCTCCCGGTTTCGGATACGACGGCGGTTACGCCTACGCCGCCCCCGCCGACTATAACCCTTGGGCTTATGCTGGCGGCCGCTGGGTTTATCGCCCCTATCCGTACCACAACTGGTATTACCGTCATCATGGTAGGGAGCGCTACTGAGCCGCTTCTGTCGCGAGCGGTCGTGGAAGGCGGTCGAAATCACGGCGCGCCTCTCGACAGGCCAGAAGGCCGCGCTAAGGTCGAGGTCTATCGAGGGAGCAAGATTTGATGCGCACGTTCATGATGCTCGCCGCCGCGGCGGCTCTGGTGGCCGGCTCGGCGACGGCCCAAAGCACCACCACGACGACCACCAAAACCGCCGGCCAGCCCAAGGTGAGCGTAACCAGAAAAGGGCCGCCGCCAGCCGCCCAAAGAACCGAGATCTCCAAGAACTGCTCGGTCTCGGCGGACGCCAAGAACGTGCACGGCAAGGACCGTGAGAAGTTCATGCGTGCGTGCAAGAAGGGCGGCAAGCCGGCCTGATCTCGCCTTACGGCCAGCACGAAGGCCGCCTTGGCGGTCGTCTTGCCCCAGCCGCTGAAACATCCTATCGCACCCGCTCAGGCTCGATCGAACACTCTGGTCTGCGCGGGTGTGGTGGAATTGGTAGACGCGCCGGACTCAAAATCCGGTTCCGCAAGGAGTGCCGGTTCGACCCCGGCCACCCGCACCATCGCGTATCGGGTCAAGGTCTCATCCCTCAGAGCGCGCCTCGTTCAGTTGGACCGCTCGCGGTCACCTGTTTCGATTGCAGGTTCGCTGACGAGCATTCACTTGTCATCGACGACCATGATCCGGCAGTCCTTCAACGTGCTCTCACGCGTGTTCCTCAACCTCTACGGCGCTCGCCGACACAGGGATCGAGATGGTGCAATGCACGCCGTCCGGTCCGAGTTTGTAGGACGTCTTCGCGCGTAGCTGGTAGGGCAATGCGCGCTCGATCAGCTCGCGGCCTTGGCCGGTGCCGGTCGGCGCGTCGTTCAGCGACGGCATGGCCACGTTGCTCTCCCGCCAGTCGATGTGCAGCCACGGCTTGCGGCTGTCCTCGCGGCGCTCCAGCCGCCACGTGATCGCCAAACGTCCCGACGATTGGCCGAGCGCACCGTACTTCATCGCGTTGGTCGCAAGCTCATGCAGCGCCATGGCCAGCGTCTGCACGGTGGATGATCTTAGCCGGACGCCGTGGGGTCCATCGACGGTTACGCGATCGGCGCTGCCGTCCATCGCGGCCAGCTCGGTGTCGACCAGCTCGTCGAACGTCACGCGGTCGTGGTCGTTCATTCGCGACAGAAGACCCTGGACCCGCGAGAGGGCGTCCAGGCGATCTCGGAAACGGTGGCGGAAGTCAGGCAGATCGCTGCTGGCCTTCGCCGTCTTGTCAGCCACGGACCGGACCACGCCCATGAGGTTGCGCGTGCGGTGCTGGAGTTCGGCCACGAGCACTTTCTGCCGTCCCTGCAGTTCGCGCAGTTCGTGAATGTCGGTCGAGGTGCCTAGCCATTCGACGATCAGACCGGCCCTGCCGTAAACCGGAACCGAGCGCGTATGGTGCCAGATCCAGGCATTGTCAGCCGCGCGATGGACCCGATACTCGACATCGAGGCGGCCGTGGGGTCTGGCCTCCTCCCACGCTCGCATCGCCGCTGCGCGATCGTCGGGATGGATCGCATCGAGCCAACCCATCCCATGGCTCTGGTCCTGACTCTGCCCGGTGAAGTCCTGCCATTGCGGGCTCGACCACGTCCAACGGCCCTTGTCGCACGACCGCCAGACGAGTTGCGGGATGCCCTCCATGAGCAGGCGCAGGCGTTCTTCGCTGGCGGCGACCTCGGACTCAATCTCCTTCATCCGCGTCACGTCGTGCCCGACGCCGCCGATCAGCCTGACGTTTCCCTCGTCGTCGGTGATCGGGAAGTCGGTGTTCCGCAACCAGCGGATCGTTCCGTCGCTCGGTCGGCGGACGCGATATTCGAAGGTGACGTGCTCGCCCGCCCCGACCCGGGCGATGGCTGTCACCGCGCGGTCACGGTCTTCGGGGACGATAAGGTCCTGCCAGGTGCGGTAGTTGTCGCCCGCCAGGGCTTCCTCGCGGCTCAGGCCGTAGATCGCCTCGAACGCCGCAGTCAGGTACGTCCATTGCAGCGTTGTGGCGTCGCGGATCCAAAGGATGTCCTGCGACGCCTCGCCGAACTGGCGCAGCCTTTCCTCGGATCGGCGCAACGCTCCTTCGGCCTCGGTCTGCTCGCTGACGTCGAGTGAAACCCCGATGTCGCCGGCATACTCGCCATCGGCCGACCATAAGGCCTGCGTTTGATATTCATGCCAACGCCACGCCCCATCGTGGCGGAGATAGCGCCCGCGCCCGCGGTGGCCCCGCCGGGCCTGCACGGCCGCGAGGTAGGATCCGATATACTCGTCGGCATCTTCGGGGTGAATGATGCTGCGCCAGCCGGCATTGCTGATCTCGTCGGCGGTCTTGCCGGTGAATTCGAGAAAGTGGCGGTTGACGAATAAATTGTCGCCCGCCGCGTCATTCCGCCAGGCGAGTGCGGGCAAGGCGTCCGACAGCGCGCGAAACCGCTCCTCGCTTTCGCGCAGCGCCACCTCCGCCCGAGCGCGCTCGACGGCCGCCCATGTGCGCTCGGCCGTCTCCTCGATCAGTTCGAAATCGGTGTTCGTCCAATCGCGCGGAACGTTGTGATGGGCCGCAAGGGCGATCGAAACCCCGTCCTCTTTATGCAGAACCGTGGTGGCGTAAGACGCGATGTGCGCGGCGCTAAATCGCGCTTTTTCCTGGTCCGACAGCGTCGGATCGGCCGGCGCATCGTAGATCACCGCTCGTCCTGACTGGTTGTAGACCTCTGAAGTATATTGACCGAAAGCTTCCTTGGGGAAGCGACCGATCATGGACGGAACCCCGTTCACGAATTCCCGGCTGACGATGAATTCGTCACCATCGCGTTCGGCGAAGATGACGCGGCTGACTTCCAGATGCTTACCCAAGACCCGCAACGCTTGCGCCAGGACCGCCTCCGGATCGGATAGGGGCCGTAGCGCATCGCTGAGTTTCAGCAGGAACATTTGGCGCTCCTCGCTTTTTTGCAGAGCGGCCTCGGTGCGTTTGCGCTCGCTGATGTCCTCATAGAGGACGGTGAACCGGTCGCCGGTCCCGGGATAAACATCGACTCCGACCCAGCGGTTGATCGGCCCGAACCATGCTTCCTTGCGCTCGGCTTTGCGGCTTCTCACGACGCGGTCATAGACGGCCAGCCAGTGTGGGTCGGCGGCCCCGAACACATCGGTCGCCGTTCGACCGACGCAGAACGCGACCGTCATGCCGGCATAGTCTTCAAACACCGGGTTCATCTCGAGCAGACGCCAGTCGACGGCGGCGCCGGCCGCATCGCGAACGACCTCGGCCAGCGAGAAGCCTTGGCTGATCGTTTCGAACAAAGAACGGTGGCGCTCTTCGCTCTCGCGCAACGCCGCCTCGGCGCGGCCCCGTTCGATAGCCGCCCAGGTACGCTCGGCGATCTGCTCCACCAAGGCCACCTCGGCGGACGTCCAAGCGCGGGATGTCGTCGACACCACGACCAGCGCCCAGAGCACGCGTTCGTCGCCCCGGCGCACACCGGCGGTGACGAACGCGCCGATGTCGATCGCGCCCAGGCCCACCCTGTCGGACTCGGTCAGGGCTGCGTCGCCAGCCACGTCCTCCAGCACGACGGTCTGGGACTGGACCCGCCGCACCACTTCGGGGAAGTCCGAGAGTCGGTATTCGCCAATGGCCGGCGCGAGGTCGGCGCGACGGTGTTCCGGCCCGACGACAACCCGATCCTCCTCCGGATATAGCCAAGCGAAGTAGCAGCGATCCAGGTGCAGGTGCTCGGACAGAGCGTGCGCGACCAGCGCGCCGATCGCACCTTCTTCCGACTCCGTCCGAATGGCGTCGCTCAGCCTGAGCAAAAACGCCTGCCGATCCTCACGCTCCCTGCGCTCGGTCGAATCGGTGAAGACGACGCAGACCTGCCGGCTGCCGGGACCCCCGACGCGTGTCGCAAAGACGTCGTACCAGCGGCGGGTTTTCTCGTGGTAGATCTCGAGCCGCGTCGGTTCGCCGGTTCGTACGACAGCGCCGAACTCCCTGATCCAGACGGCGTCAGGCCCGGGGTTGACCTCGCTCCCCAATTTGCCCGCCGCGTTCCGATTGCCGGTCTGCTGCTCGAAGGCCTCGTTGACCTCCAGGAAGCGGAAGTCGGGCGAGCATCCGTGGCCTTCCTCCAGGAACTCGATGACGGCGAAGCCTTCGTCGATCAATTGGAACAGGGTGTGGTAAATCTCGCCGCTTTTTTGCAGCGCGTCTTCGGTGCGCTTGTGCAAAGTCGTGTCGGCGCTGGCGCCGAAGCCCTCCGCGACCGCCTTGCCTGAGCGACGCGCGTCGACGGCGAAGCCGGTCATGTGCGCTGCGATCACCCTCCCGCCGGCGTCCCTGATGGGTGTCAGGTAGGCATCGAAGAGCCTCGGCGCCCCACTCTCCGCCGAGCCGAGCTGCTGCCCAGGCACATGGAGGCTCTCCCCTGCGAAGACCCGGTCATAGGCGCCGGCGACCGAGCTGAATTCATTCGGGAAGGCCCGTGCCAGCGGCAGGCCGAGCACGCTGGGATGGCGGCCGCCGTAAACCGCCGCTGCGGAGTCGTTATAGAGGAGCGTGCGATCAGCTCCGAAGACGAGGCTGGAGAGCTGCGGCGCGGACAGCATCGCATCGACGCTGCCGGCCAACCGTTCGGGCCAGCTCCCGACGGCGCCGAGCGGGTTGTCGACCAATCGAAGGCGCGCACGCGATCGGCCATCTCGCCGACTGCAGCAATGCGCCTCTCTCCTTCGATTGATCGTACCCCCATGATCTCCGCCGCGCTCGTATAACCGCCACAGGGTAACGCTCCGAAATCGATTAAGAAACGCGGCCGTACTCGCCGGGAGCAGCCGGCTGAGGTCGATGCGCTTCCGATGCCCCCGCCCAAGGATCTGCATGAAAGCCGCCTTCCTCCTGACCATCCTGAGCCTGACCGCTGCGTCCACGCCTCCTGCGACGCGGTTGATCCCCCAAGTTACGGCGCCCGAGCCGGAGTGGTCGGTCGTCGATCCTGTGGTCGTCACCGCACCCAGCCCGCGGATGTGGAAGCTGGTGCGGGGCGGGTCTACCGTGTGGGTCCTAGGCGAGATCACGCCCCTACCGACGGGGCTGAAGTGGAACACCGCGCCTCTGGCCCGTGTCATCCAGGGCGCCGACCGCGTGCTCGTGCCGCCAGAGGGTTTCGGCGGCGTGATCGAAGCGTTGAGAGCATTGGCCCGGTCGCGCCTGCCCAAGGGAGCCACCTTGGACGCCACGCTCCCCGCCGATCTTGATGCCCGTTACAAGGCGGCGTTGGCCCATCTCGGCCGCGACCCCAACAAGCCTCGGCGCGACAAACCGGCCTGGGCTGCGCTCTTCCTGGAGCTTGATTTCATCCGCTCAAAAGGGGTGGACGCCTCCGAGCCATTTGCGACCATCAGGCGGATCGCCGGAGCCAGGCACGTGAAGGTTCAGAGGATCGCCTCGTACAAGGCCGCGGGCGTGCTCGACGAGCTGGTCAACCTGCCTGAAGATGACAGTGAGGCGGCTCTGGCCGACGCCGTCGCTGGAGTGGATTACGGGCTCGACCACATCGCCGCCGCCGGCCGCGCCTGGGCTGCCGGAGACCTGCGCGCCGTGAGGGCCAATGTCAGCCCCGGAGAGACGCCCCTTGTCGTCTTTCTCCACACCTCGGCAGGACAACGACTCGGCGCGCGAAGCGTGGCCGACACCACAGACGCGCTCCGATCGGCGCTGGTGAGGCCGGGAACCACCGTGGCCATCCTGCGGCTCGCCGCATTGGTTCAGAAGGGCGGCGCTCTCGACCGGTTGCGCGCGGAAGGTGTCGCCGTCACCGAGCCGCCGTTGTGACCAGGGATCCCGCTCCAAGGCCAGGCGAGGACGTGCAGGCCATGGTGGGTGCAGTAGGGTTCGAACCTACGACCCGCTGATTAAGATCCCTTGAGTCCGCGATCGACGCAGCCCCTCGTCGGTCCGTTCTCAAGCGTCTTCAGCGACT
>CAXTRP010000058.1:0-4643 GCA_964246615.1 uncultured Caulobacteraceae bacterium
GCGCCCCTACGCCGTATCGCTCAGCGACCTGCAGACGGGCGAGGGGCCGCTGCGGCTGGCGGTCCTTCTGGACATCGAGCCTGAAATCCGCGCGGCGGAAGCCGCCGCGTTGCGCGAGCTGATGCAGGTGCTGAGCCACGAGATCATGAACGTCCTGACCCCGGTGGCCTCGCTCGCCGCCACCGCCCAGGAGCTGCTGGCGGACGGCGGGCTGGAGGCGGCGGGCCAGGCGCGCGAGGCGGTGGGCGTGCTCGCCCGGCGGGCGGACGGACTGGCCCGTTTCGCCGACAGCTACCGCGCCCTGGCGCGGCTGCCGCCGCCGACCTGCGCCGAGGTCTCGCTGGCGGTGTTGATGGAGGAGGCGGCGCGCCTGTTCCGCAGCCGCTGGACCGGCGTGGATCTGCGCCTAGCCCCGCCCCAGCCGGACATCCGCATGGCCTTGGACGCCGACCAGATCATGCCGGCCTTGCTCAACCTGCTGTCCAACGCCGCCGAGGCCGCCCTCCAAGCCACAGCGCAGCCCCAGGTCTCGCTGGCCGCCGCCAGCGGGCGCGACGGCGGCGTAAGGCTCAGCGTGTCCGACAACGGCGCAGGCATCACCGAGGCGGACGCCGATCAGGTGTTCAAGCCGTTCTTCACCACCAAGGCCACGGGCACAGGCGTCGGCCTGAGCTTCGCCCGGTAGGTGGCACGAGGACACGGCGGAGATCTGGTCCTGCTGGCCTCCGCGCCAGGCTCGGGCGCCTGTTTCGAGATGCGGCTCTGAAGTTTGAGGCTGCCCCGCCGGCCTAACTCAAGCCGCAGCCTCGTCCGCCTGATCCATCTCCAACCCGCCCTCCCCCGACGTCAGCCCCGCCACCGCGTCCAGCAGCTCCGCAGCGCGAAGGGGTTTGGAGAGGTGCAGGTCCGCGCCTGCCGCGAGGCTGGCGCGGACGTGCTCGTCCAGGGCGTTGGCGGTCAGCATGATGATCGGCGTCCGAGGCGCACCCGACGTCTGCTCCGCCAGGCGCAGCTGCGCCGTGGCGGTCAGCCCGTCCATCTCGGGCATCTGCATGTCCATCAGCACGATGTCGAAGCGCTGTGCGGCGAACGCCTCGACGGCCAGGGCTCCGTTTCCGACCACCGTCAAATCCGCGCCCACGGCCTCAAGGATCAGGCGCACCACGCGCTGGTTGGTGGGATGGTCCTCGGCGAGAAGCACCCGCAACCCCGGCAGTTCGGCGACGTCGTCATGCTCGGCAGACGTGGCGGCTGGAGCGCTGGCGGCCTTTGGAAGTGGCAGCAGGACGGTGAATGTCGAGCCGTTTCCAGGCGCGGAGCGGGCGACGATGCTGCCGTCCATCAAGGTGACCAGGGAGTGACAGATGGCCAGCCCCAGGCCCGTGCCGCCGAAGCGGCGCCGGATGGAGATGTCGGCCTGCTCGAAACGCTGGAACAGGCGCGCCTTGACCGACTCGTCGAAGCCGATGCCCGTGTCGGTCACCTCCAGGCATATGGCTGCGCCCTCGCACCGGACGTTCAGGGTGACCCGACCCGCCTCGGTGAACTTGACCGCGTTGCTGAGCAGGTTGGAGATCACCTGGGTCATCCGGACGCTGTCGCCGAGGTAGCTGCCCTGCGCCGACGCCTCCACCGACCAGCTCAGCTTCACACCCTTGGCGTCAGCCGACGCGCAGTGCAGTTCGGCGACCCGGGAGACGACGGTGGCCAGATCGAAGGGCTGACGCTCCAGCCGCATCTCGCCAGCCTCGATCCTGGAGAAGTCCAAGATGTCGGTCAGGACCTGCTCGAGCAGCCGGCCTGAGGCGACGATGATCTGCGCCAGCTCGATGTTGCGGGGCGAGACCTGCTCGCGCGCCAAGGTTTCGGAAACGGCGATCACGCCGTTCAGCGGCGTGCGCAGCTCGTGGCTCATGTTGGCCAGGAAGCGCGACTTCTCGTCGTTGGCCTTCGCCAGTTCGGCGGTGCGCTCGGTGACCCGCTGCTCGAGCGACGCCAGCAGCTCGTCGGCCCGGTCGCGCTCGCCTCGTAGCGCGCGGGCGAGGATGCCGATCTCGTCGCCGCGCTGTTCCAGAGGCAGGGCGAGGGGCGTGCGCGTCTCGCAGGACTGCGCCAGCGCCTGCAGGGGGCAGGTGATGGCCCGCTTGGCCATGCGCAGGATGATCAGGGTCTGCAGCACGCTGGCGAGCAGCCCCAGCACAAGCACGATCGAGGCCGAGCGCGCCGCCGTCCAGGTCACTGCAGCGGCCGGATAGCTGACCAGATAGTACCATCCCGGCCCGCTGAGCCGGCCAAACGCGATCAGCTGCTTGCCGTCGGGGCTGGAAACCACCCCGTAGCGACCCTTGGCCCGCTGCAGCCGACGTCCCAGTGCGGACAGGTGCAGCCGATCCTCATACTCGGCCACCTGACGCTCGGTCGCGCCGCCCGCCGACATCGAGCCCGGGTAAGCGAGAAGCGCTCCATCCGACCGCAGGATGAGGCTCGACGCCCCTGGGAGGGTGTCGCGGACCGCATTGGCGAGGAAGGCCGTGACGTTGATCGTAGAACCGAAAGCCCCAACGAACTGGCCGTCGACGTAAGCGGGCGTCAGGCAGGCGGTGGCTGTCCGGGCGCTCGCCGTCTTCTGGATCAGCCTTTGCAGGGACGTGCATCGCGTCGCACCGCCGGGATTAACGGTCGGCAGAACAATGCGGCTCATCTCCTCATGCGAGAAGTCCAGGTTGGCGGGCGCCGTCTGGCGATAGAATAGCAAGTGGTCGGGCCGATCAGGGCCGAACATGATCAGCCGATTGTGCGGCGTGAAAAAGTAGAAGTTGTCGTAGTTGCCATAGGCGGCCTGACCGAAGGCGCTGACGATCGGGTAGGCGCTGGTGAGCGCACGCACCTCAGCTTCCGGAATGTGCGCCCCGTCCGAGAGGAAGGCGCCGACCCCATAGATCAACCGGCCACCGGGAGAAACATGGCCGGTGAAGTCTTCCGGTCGACTCCGACGCGTGCCGTCCGCGTGCAAGGGAAAGGTTTGCTTCAGAAGGGCGTCGGACTCACCGGGCTTCAGCAGACGCTCGCGCCGCTGCAAGGTCGTCACCGCTGAGTGGTGCAGGGCGAGCAGTCCCGTGAAGGACCGATCCAGGTTGTCCGTCCGCTCCTGAACATACTGCGACAGGAAGTCGATCTGCCGGTGCGCCAGTTCCCGCTCGAACACTGCAAAGGCCGTGAAGGCGGCGCTGAACGTGAACACCACCGAGGTGAGACCCACCCCCAACAGAAAATTACGCGAAAGGGAGGATCGCATGCACGCCCCGGATCTCTTATCCGGAGCCTAGACAGCCAGAAGTTGAGATAACGTAAGCGGTAACCTGCGTCACCAACCTTTGTTATGTTCCGACAAACTGAGGCTCCTGGCTCCAGCGGCGGTCAGTTGCGAAGGCGCCCGATCAGGGCAGGTGCTTGAGCTCGATGGCCACCACGGAGTAGGCGGCTCGCGAGGGCTTGAGGTCGCCATCGACCACCAAGCGGTAAGGTCCCTCCTTCACCAGGGGCTTGCCGTCCATCTGGTCGGCGAGGATCACCTTGGCGCCTTTATGGAAACTTGGGTCCACCTCAGCCAGGGAGAGCACCACCCGATACTTGTCGGCCGCGGTGACGAAGACCACGTCGTTCACCCCCGATCCGTGCAGCCGCACGCCCATGGGCGCGCCGACGTCGCGCAGCAGGTCGCTGAGCAGCGGCCCGGAGAAGTCGCTCGTCGCGTCGCCATGGACTAAGGTGACATGGGCGTGAGGCAGCTTGGCTATGTCGGCGGCGGTAAGGGTCTCGCTCCGACCGGTGAGCCCGCGGAGCACTACCGTGCCGGGGGCAAGGCCGGCGGGCAAGGCGCCGACCATGGCGTCGGACGCAGGAGACTTGACCGATGCGTCGGGCTGCATGATCGGCGGCGGCGTCGCCATTGCAGGGCTGGCCAAGCCCACCAGGGCGCCTGCGAGGGCGAGCCGCCAAGGGCGCCTCGTCGTCTCTTCGGACCTGTTTTCGCCGAGCGCGAAGCCGGCCCGCCGTACTGCGGCCGGGGTGGCGACCATGTCGTCTACTCCGCGGCGAAGGTCTGCGACTGCGCCGTGGGCGCCTCGTCTTGAGGTGCGCCGTTGCGTTCGAGCACGCCGCGAAGGTCACGGATGGCGGGAAACACCTCATTGTTCCAGTCGCAGCCCTGTGCGTCGTAAGCCCGCTGCTCGAACTCCACGATCTCCTTGTCCTCGCGGAAGATGTTCTCGGTGAACCAGGTGACGAAAGGCCAAGCTACGTCGATCAGGCCCGGCACCGGTGGCCGCTTCACCGACAGGTAGCCGTAGGTGCGACTGGTGCGCTGCTCGTGGTCCAGCGGCGTATAGCCGAGCCATACGTCGAGCACGGGATCGTCCGTCAGGTGGATGTCGCGCCCGACCCACACCTTCAACGACTGATTGGGATAGTCGGTGCGGATGCGCATGTGGTCGGAAAAGTCGGCCTTCTTCTCCCCGCGCTTACGCACCAGGTCCACGATCACCTGCTCCCCGATCGATGGCCGGCCGGCCGTGCGGCTGAAGGTGTACTCGACCTCGGCCCAGTTCTCGCCGAACTGACGACCGATGCAGCGCGCCTTGATC
>CAXTRP010000058.1:4653-8358 GCA_964246615.1 uncultured Caulobacteraceae bacterium
GATCGAACCCATCTGCGCCCGGTGCATGAACTGGTGGTTCATGTCGAACAGGTTCTCGTGCATGAACGTGTAGTGGCAGGCCAGCTCCCGGTTCAGCCGGCGGGTCTTGTAATCCTTGCGCTGGGATGAGCCGAGGGTAGCAGGCAGCCGGCTTTCAGCCAGGGCCGGGTCCCCCGGGAACACGAACACCAGCCCGTCCACTTCCCTGGCAGGATAGCTCCTCACCCCGTTGGGCAGGCGATCCTTGCCGAGGTAGGGCACGTCCACGCACTTGCCGGTCTGGTCGTAGGCCCAGCCATGATAGTGGCACTTGATCTGCTCGCCCTCGACCACGCCGAGGTGCAGGGGAACTTGGCGATGGGCGCAGCGGTCCTCCAGCGCAAAGACCTTGCCATCCTTGCCGCGGATCAGAGCAATGGGCTGACCGGCGAAACGACGGCCGAGCGCCTTGCCGGCCTTCAGCTCGTCTGACCAGGCCAGCGGGTACCAGTAGTCCGGATGTGCACCTACGCGTCGCAGGTCGAAGGCGTTGGGCGAGTTCGCCGGACGCATGGCGATGAGGTTCGAACCATCTTCCGGCATGATACCCTCCAGATAGGGGCTCAGTTAGAGCGGTACGGCGCTGGTTCCACAACCCCGGCTGAGGTCGCAGCGCCGTTCCTCGTCCGTATTGCGGAGGTTTTCAGACCTCCAGCGCTTTCACGCCGGGCAAGGTCTTGCCTTCCATCCACTCCAGGAAGGCGCCGCCTGCGGTGGAAACGAAGGTGAAGCCGCCGGCCACGCCCGCGTGGTTCAGCGCCGCCACGGTGTCGCCGCCGCCAGCCACCGCCACCAGCTTGCCGGCCTTGGCCAGTTCGGCGGCGTGCCTAGCCGCCTCCACCGTCGCCTTGTCGAAGGGCGGCACCTCGAACACACCCAGCGGGCCGTTCCAGATCAGCGTCGCCGAGGTGTTCATCGCGCTGCAGAGCCGGTGCACCGTCTGCGGCCCGGCGTCCAGGATGCGCTCGTCGCCATCCACGCCGTCCCTCGGCCGGGTGAAGTGGGGTGCGTTCGGCTCCAGCCGCTCGCTCACCACCACGTCCATGGGCAGCAGCAGTTCGCAGCCATTGTCTTCAGCCAGCTGCATGATCTCCAGGGCGGTCGCCTTCAGGTCCTTCTCGCAATAGGAGGCGCCGACCTCGAAGTCCTGGGCGTAGAGGAAGGTGTTGGCCATGCCGCCGCCGATGGCCAGCCGGTCCAGCCTGGTCACCAGGTTCTTCAGCAGGTCGAGCTTGGTGGAGACCTTGGAGCCGCCCACGATCCCCAGCAACGGCCGCACCGGGCTGCCCAACGCCTTCTCCAGCGCCTCCAGTTCCCGCTGCATGGAAAGCCCCGCATAGGCCGGCAGGCGGTGCGCCAGGGCCTCGGTGGAGGCGTGGGCGCGATGGGCGGCGGAGAAGGCGTCGTCGACATAGGCGTCGCCAAGCTTGGCCAGCGCGTCGGCGAAAGTGGCGTCGTTCTGCTCCTCGCCCGCATGGAAGCGCAGGTTCTCCAGCAGCAGCACGCCGGCGTCTTGCAAGTTGGCCACCGCCTGTTCCGCCGCCTCGCCCACGCAGTCGTTAGCGAAGGCCACCGGCGCGTTCAGCACCTGGGCCAGGGGCTCGACCACCGGCTTTAGGCTCATGGAGGGGACCACCTGACCCTTGGGCCGGTCGAAATGGGCGAGCAGGACGACCCGCGCGCCCTTTTCCCGCAGCGCCTCCACCGTAGGCGCGACGGCGCGCAGGCGGGTGTCGTCGGACACCGCACCCTCATTCATGGGCACGTTCAGATCCACACGGACCAGGACGCGCTTGCCCTTGAGATCGCCAGCTTGGTGGAGAGTGCGGAAGGGCATTCGTTCAAATGTCTCTGCAGCTATTCGGCCGGATGTGAAGCCACCGACCTGCGACGCTCACGCGCCTCAAGGCGCGGCACGACCCAGAGGACGAAGAGACCCCCTCCGACACCCATGGTTCCAACCATCAGAACCCATGCAGTGAAAGGATCCATCAGGCTGTCTCCTCCGCCTTGGCTTGCAGATATATGCCGAAGATCAGGAAGGCGCCACCGACAAGGACTTCCACCGCCAAGCGCAACCAGTCCACGTCTGCAAAGGTCTTGGCTTTCAACAAGGGTCCTAGACCCGAGAAGCCAATGAGCGCCTTGCCGCCGAGGTCTAGGGCCTCTCCGCTCTTCTTGAAAGCCGTCTGAGCGAACGGCGCGTGCTTCTTCGGCTTGTCCGCCGTCGTCGACTCCGCCGTCACGCCCTGCACCGCCTACAGGAACTTGGCCATCGCCCTCGCGGTGTCGGCCATGCGGGTGGAGAAGCCCCACTCGTTGTCGTACCAGCTGAACACCCGCGCCAGCCTGCCCTCGATCACCTGCGTCTCAGGACAGGCGAAGGTGGAGGAGTGGGGGTCGTGGATGAAGTCGCTGGAGACCAGCGGCTCGTCGGTCACGCCCAGGATGCCTTTCAGCGGACCGTCGGCGGCGGCCGCGCGCATGGCGTCGTTGATCTCGTCCTTGGTCACGTCGCGGGACGGCACCACCTTGAAGTCGATGACGCTGACGTCGGGCGTGGGCACGCGGACCGAGGCGCCGTCCAGCTTGCCCTTCAGCTGCGGCAGCACCAGCCCCAGCGCCTTGGCCGCGCCGGTGGAGGTGGGGATCATGTTCTGGGCGGCGGTGCGCGCCCGATACAAGTCCTTGTGCATCTGGTCGAGCGAGGGCTGGTCGTTGGTGTAGCTGTGGATCGTGGTCATGTAGCCGCGCTCGATCCCGCACAGGTCGAGCAGCACCTTGGCCACCGGCGCCAGCGCATTGGTGGTGCAGGAGCCGTTGGAGACCACGGTGTCTTCCGCCGTCAGCTCATGGTCGTTCACGCCCATGACGATGGTCTTGTCGGCGTGATCGCCGGGGGCGGAGATCAGCACCCGCTTGGCGCCGGCCTCCAGGTGGGCGGCGGCCTTGTCCCGGGCGGTGAACAGGCCGGTGCACTCCAACGCGATGTCGACACCCAGTTCCTTGTGCGGCAGCTCGGCGGGGTTCCTGATGGCGGTGGCCTTGATCCGGCCGAAGCCCACATCCATCCAGTCCTCGCCATGGGTGACGGTCGCGGGAAAGCGCCGGTGGGTGCTGTCGTACTTCAGCAGGTGGGCGTTGGTGGCCACGGGGCCCAGGTCGTTGATGGCCACCACCTCGATGTCGGTGGCGTTGTGCTCCGCTAGCGAACGCAGCACGAGACGGCCGATGCGGCCAAAGCCGTTGATGGCGACGCGGATGGCCATGGCGAGGAGTGCTCCGAAACTTCTGTCAGCCTGGCTTGACGCCAGTGCGTTTTGTGGCCTGCGGGTTTTGCGGGCGGGTGGAGCCGAGTCAACCCCGCCAACCGTTTCTTAGCCGCCTTGCGCTAGCACGGGGCCATGAGCCCGCCATCGCCCCCGTCCGTCGACGGCCTGTCCACAGACGGTTCGTCGCGCGCGCCGCAGGCCGCCTGGTTGCGCGCTGCCGCGGTTTTCCTGGCGGCGATGGCGATGATGTGGGCGGCGCTGGTGAACGGCCAGCCCTTCTTTACGCCGGACACCCAGGCCTATGTGCGAGGCCCGGACGTGGCGGTGGTCAAGCTGCTCGGCGTCCGTTTCGCCTCGCCCTGGGCGCGCCAGGAGCCGCCCGGCGCGCACCTGG
>CAXTRP010000058.1:8368-10941 GCA_964246615.1 uncultured Caulobacteraceae bacterium
GGCCTGGCGGTCGCGAGGATGGTCGAAATGACGCTGAGGGCGGCCGGACAGCGCGGGCTCGGCGCCTATGCGATCGCCATGGCGGTGCTGGCCTTTGCAACTCCGGCGCCCTTCTTCGTGGCCGACCTGATGCCGGACGTCTGGTCGGGCGTCGCGATCGGCGCCCTGGCGCTGCTGTTCGCCTTCCCTGGCCGGCTGGCGCGGCTGGATCTGGCGGCGCTCGCCGCCATGACCGCCTTCGCCGCCATGGCGCACAACTCCCACGTCCTGATCATCGCCGGCGTGATGGCGGCGGGCGTCGGCCTTTGGCTGGCTGGGGCCGCGTTCCGCCTGGACGACGCCGATCCCCGTCCCGCGCTGGCGGTGAGCGGCCCGGCGGTAGGCGGCCTGGCGATAGGCGGTTTGGCGCTCGCCTGCGCGGTCGGCGGGACGCTGCTGTTCTCCGCCATGGTGAAGCATTCGGTGGGCGCGCCGCCGATCACGCCGCCCTTCCTCACCGCGCGAGTCGTCGCCGACGGCCCGGGCCGGCTCTATGTGCGCGAGCACTGCCAGAACCATCCGTTCGCCGTCTGCGCCTTCGCCGACCGGCTGGCGGGCGCCGACACCGACGGGTTCCTGTGGGACGAGAATCCCGGGACCGGCGTGTTCGCCGTCGCTTCCCCCGCGCAGCGCCGGGCGCTGGCCACCGAACAGGGCCGCTTCGCCATCGCCTCCACCCTTGCGCATCCGTGGCTGCAGGCGCAGGCCTCGACGCGGAACGTGGCCCTGCAACTGGTGCAGACCGATCTGGAGGACTTCGACTACAAGCCGAACGTGCTGGCCTCGCTCCGCGCCGACCTGCCGCCGGAGCATCGGGTGCGGCTGGGGACCAGCCTCGCCGCCCGCCGGGGCTGGCCCATCGGGCCGCTCTGGGCGGAGCAGGCGGCGGTGATCTGGCTGTCGCTCGGGGTGATCGGCTGGGGCCTGATCAGCCGCAGCGGTTCGCCCGAATGGCGCCGTTTCGCCCTGCTCGCCGTCGCGGGGGTGCTGGCCAACACCTTGGCCTGCGGCGTGCTTTCCGACCTCTACGGCCGCTATCAGGCGCGCTGCATCTGGGTGCTGCCGCTGGCGGCTGTGACCCTGATGGCCGTGGAAACCCGGCGCAGCCGGGCGGCGCAGGGCGGGATGAGCACGGCCGCCATCCAGCCCGCCTAGTCCGCGCCTTCGGCGGGATCGCCACCGGCGCCCAGATGGCTCTCCTCCTGGCTGGAGGGGCCAGCCTCGTGCTCCACTGCCTCGTCGGGCTTGCGCGCGCCTTCGGCAGGGTCCTTCGCGCCGGGCGAAAGGTCGTCCTTGGCCTGGGCCATGGCTTGGTCCTCCTTATGGAAGACCAAGCTTGCGGCGCACGGCGGAGTTCCGGATCAGCCCTTGAACAGGTCGGCCCAGCGCCGCTCCTCGCGGTCGCGCCAGGCGCCGCGGTGATAGGCGTCCGAGGCGATCAGGGGGACCACGGTGGTGGCCTCGGCGAACACCATCTGCTCGAAGGTCACGTCCACCTTGCCCCAGGAGCACGCCTCCTTCAGCGTGGAGGAGGAGCAGGCGCCGTCGCGCACGTCCGCCACGGTGATCTGCACGGCGTACTTGTGCATCTCCGCCTCCTGGCCGAGGATTTCTGCGCAGACCACGGTGTCCTGGGCGAAGTTCTTAGGGACGCCGCCGCCGACCATGAACAGGGCGGTGGTCCCCGCGGCCATCTTCACCTCGGTCAGCTCCCGGAAGTCGGCGACGGAGTCGATGGAGACATAGGGCTGCTTGGCCTTGATCTTCTCCACCTGGTGCTTGACCAGGCCGAAGCCGGCGGAGCTGTCGCTGAAGGCGGGGCAGAAGATCGGGACGCCGTGCTCGTAGGCGGTCTGGATCAGGCTGCCCGGCTTCTTGGCGCCGCCGTTGGCGAGCCAGCGGCCCATCTCCCAGATGAACTCGCGCGACGAATAGGGGCGGGGCTCCAGCGAGTCGACGATCTCCTTGATCGTCTGATCGCAGCTCTGCAGCTCCTCCTCGTCGATATAGGTGTCGTAGATGCGGTCGATGTAGAGGTCGCGCAGGTCGCGGTCGTCGACGTTGGATTGCGCCTGGTAATGCTTGAAGCCCAGCGCCTCGAAGAAGTCCATGTCGACGATGGAGGCGCCGGTGGCGACCACCACGTCCAGCATCTTGTTCGCCGCCATGTCGCGATAGACGTGCATGCAGCCCGCCGCCGAGGTTGAGCCCGCCAGCGTCACCCAGACCGAGCAGGGTTTGTCCTCATAGGCCATGGTCAGGATGTCGGCCGCCCGCGCGGTGTCGCGCGAGGTAAAGCTCATGGCGCGCATGTAATCGATCACCGGCCGCGCGTCATAGGCGGTGATGTCCACGTGCTGGACGGTCTTGGCCAGCAGCTCGGCCTTGCGGTTGGTCTGTTCCGGCTGAACGGGAGCGTTCATCGTCTTCGGTGTCCTGTCTGAAGAGGTGAGCGCCCGTCGTTGAACCGGACGGAGCGACGGCGATTGAGCCCTGCCTGGGCGAGACCCGCTCCCTCCCCCTCGAAGGGGAGG
>CAXTRP010000059.1:0-10828 GCA_964246615.1 uncultured Caulobacteraceae bacterium
CGCGATTCTATCGGACATCTGAAAGCGTCGGGCCCGACACGCGAACGCTCATGGTCTGGACGAGGCGTTTCGATGGGTAGCGATCAGCATAGACATAAAACTCGGCTCCAACCGGGCTCATCAAGGTGATCCTCTCAACCGACGGCATAGGCGTGGTGTCGGATGTCGGTCCTGCCGTTGCGCCCTACACGGACCCACGTCAGAGTGGTGTCGGGGAGCGATCGATTGGCCGAGTCTAACGTATGGCGCACAGCCTATATTACACAGCTACGGACAGCCTATTCCCAAGCTGACGCCGGTCCTGATCGCATGGCCCTCCTCCGAAGCTGGGTCAGAGCAGCGGGCGGATGGCTATCCGCCGACGATTTGGGCGCTCTACGGCCTGGAGAAGCCGAACTCGCGGACAGGTTCGGGCTCGCGCTCGACGAGTTTGGAGTTCGGCTCCGGGTCGATGAGCTTGATGAGATCGCCGAAGGGCTGGACCTGGCTCTGCGCTTCGAAGCCGGCGAGCGACGTGCTTTTCGGCCGGCCGAGGCGGACGCCGCTTTGCTCAGGTTCTCCGCACACACCACCTATCAGAGCGAAACCCAGAAGGCGGCGCTGCGCGCCCTGCTGACGGCGCCGCCCGGCGCCGCGCTGGCCGTATCGATGCCGACCGGGTCCGGCAAGAGTCTCCTCTTCCAAGTGGGGCCCCGAGCGTGGCGCGCTGTACGTCCAGGGGCTTGTGCGATCGTGATCACGCCGTTGGTGGGCCTGGCCCAGGACCACGAGCGCACGCTGCGCGGGTTAGAGGGTCTCGAAGAGAGCCGGGCATTACATGGTGCCATGAGCGATGCTGACCGGGAGGACCTTCTCTTCGCGTTCAGGCGTGGGGAAATCCCCGTACTGCTCATGTCGCCCGAAGTGGCGTTCGGCCGTGCCCGCGATGCGCTGATCGAGGCCGCGAAGCCAGCCGAACAGAAATTCGGCCTCGAAGCACGCCTGGCGGCGGTGTTTGTCGACGAGGCCCACATCATTGAGAGCTGGGGGCGGACCTTCCGACCGGACTTTCAGCGGCTTCCAGCCTTGGTGACGGCCCTGCGAGAGCAAAATCCAGATCTGCTCACGGTCTTGCTGTCCGCCACCATGTCTCCCAGCGCGAGAAGCGAACTGCAGCGCGGGTATGGGCAGGAACCTTGGTTGGAGATTCACGCCGGCGTTCCGCGGTACGATTTTGATATCGTGACACGTCGTTTCACCGATGGCGGCGCGCGTGAGGCCGCGCTTCTTCGCGCGGTCGACCTCTGCCCGCGGCCGGCCATCGTCTACACGACGCGGGTGGCGGCGGCGGAGCAGCTCCACAATGACCTGGGGAGCCGGGGCTATCGCCGGATCGCCCTGTTTACAGGAGACACGGCCGGCGCACAGCGGCAGGACATCATCGACCGTTGGGCGGGCGGGGACCTCGACATCGTCGTGGCCACCTCGGCGTTCGGCTTGGGAATCGACAAGAGCAATGTGCGGGCCGTGATCCATGACTGCCTCCCTGAAAGCGCCGCGCGCTGGTATCAAGAAATCGGTCGGGGCGGCCGCGACGGCCACCAGTCCTTGTCTCTCACCCTCTGGACGGAGGGCGGCGATCAAGACGATGCGGGAGAGGCCATGCGGATGGCCGCGCGCGACTGGCTGACGCGCCCCTATGCGGTGGAGCACTGGGACGCCATGCGAGACCAGGCGACCGTCGAGTGGATGCCCGGGGTTAGGCGGAGGCTCACCCTTCCCCTCGACGCCGCACCGGATCGGCTGGGGCCTCACACCGGAAGCCACAACCGCCGTTGGAACCAGAGCCTGCTGAACCTCCTCCAACGAGCTGGCGTGCTCGACGTGACAACGGTGGAAGAACGCCAGGCGCATCCGACCTGGGAGGTGGTGCTTCATCGCGACGAACTGATGGCCGACGCAACGACTGCATCTGCCGTATGGGATGACATCTTCGACGTTCGAGACGCTGAGCAACGGGTGTCGATCGGCGAGGCAAGAAGCTTCCTAAATCTCATGCGCGGCCGGGACACGAATTGCCTCCTGACCGGCGCCTTCAGCCTCATCGAGCCGGAAGTGTGGGATGCGCCGCCGTGCGGACGTTGCGCCCCGTGCCGAGACAGGGCCCGGCCCGCGCCCATGCAGATTGCCTCAGGCGGTCTCGATGTCGTCTGGATGGACGGGCCTGACGTCACGCACGGGCCTTCCGGCCGTTTGCTCATCACGCCGGACGGACCCGACCGACAACTGCGCGCCAGTCTGGTGATGACCCTATCGCGCGCGGGCGTTCAGCAGTTGGTCGTCCCGGATTCCTGGGCTGCGCAGACAGCAGAAATCCTGGCGTCGAAAGCTGTGCCGCTAGGCTTGGTGATCGCGCATTCCGAGTGGTTGGAGGGCCGTTGGGCGCTTGCCAACCTCCCTACGGCGGCCATCCTTCCGGAAGACGCCCCAGACGTCGAAAAATGGCTGCTTCAGGCGAACCTCTTCTCCAAAACCTTCCCGAAGCAGAGGCTCGTGCTCATCGCTGATCCCTCACTCCGCGCCAACGGCCGCCGTTTGGACCAGGTGGCCTCTTCGCTTGGAAGTTATGGCGAGGCCTATCTCGAGACCCTGGCGCTCGAGGCCGCGGCATGAGCCTGCTCTCGTCAACCTCAGGCACCCCCGAGCGGACCCTTTCGCTGCTTCAGATCCTGGCCGCGCACGACGGGAAGATGCCCCGGGGCGAGGTGGTCGCATGGCTAAACCCGCGCTTCGTCCAAGGCGGCGTGGTTGCGGCGGACTCACCTGTCGCGGCCGAGCAGACCATCGGCGCGGCAACCAGCCTCAATTTTGTCAGCGTGGCGGACGGCCAATATGTCCTCGAAGCCGGGCTCGAGATCGGCGGCCTGGATGATTTGGCGGACCTGACCCATCAGCGCCTCCTTAGCTTTCCACAAGATCATCCGGACGCTGTCTTGCTGCAGGCGTTTGCCTTCATGGTGGCTAGAGCAGAACAGGCGAAGGGCACGGCCTGGCTGCATTCCTCGACGAACAAGACCATCGCCGACGCCATCAATGCGGCGCTGCCAGGCCGCGTTGACACCTCCAGCGAGGGCCGTCGATTCAACGAGACCAAGGTCGCGCCTTACTGGCGTTGGATCGTGGCGATCGGCTTGGCCTTGGACCTGCCGGGCGATGACCCGCATCTCTATGTCGCGCCCCGCCTTGCGCGGGAGCTTGTGAGCTCGGATCTGCCGGTTGGTGAGGAAATTCCTATCCGACGCGTCCTTGATGTCGTCGCCGAACGCATGCCCTACATGGACGGTGGCAACCTCTATGGGGCGGCGGCGGAGAAGCTCGGGCTGCCTGCGCAGGCCCGGGCGATTTCCCCGATCCTGAGCACCGCGCTGAGAGACCTGGACGAAGAGGGCCTGATCACCCTCGGCGCCCGCTCGGACGCCGCTGGCCTGGTAACGCTGGCGGAGGACCGGTTCAGTCGCACCAAGGCGATTCAATTCGCCACCCTGAACCGGCGGGCTGTCGATGCTTGAACTCTTGCCCTCGACATCCTGCTGGGATCGTGACGACGCCGACGTGATGCTGCGGATCGAGGCGCTCGGCGTCGACGATACCCTTTTCTTGGCGACACACACCCCCATCCGCGGCTTCGGCGTCGGAGGGGCTAAGCGGCAGGACCTCGATGAGCCGACCGAGGCCGCGCTGCTCGATGCTCTGTCGAACCCAAATCGCACCCATGCCTTCTGCGTGGTGCAGGGCGATCCCGGCTCCGGTAAATCCCACCTGATCCGCTGGCTGGCGGTCCATTGGCCGGCAGGCGAGGATATCGTCCTGCTCCTCCAGCGGGCGGACGGAAGCCTGCAGGGGGCGCTAGAGCAACTGAAGACGTCGTTGACGGTCAAGTGGCCAGAGTTCGAGCCACTCTTTGAGAACCTGGATCGCCGCCGTCAAACGGCCGGCATTGCCGGCCGGGCGGAGGTCTTTCAATCGACTCTCGGAGCAATGCTCAAAGGCTCCTTCTTCGAAGAGCGGCGCGCGGACGCGGAATGGTGTGACAAGCATGACCTTTCGCTGCTGATTCAGAGCCTGCCCGTTCGCCAGGGCTGGAAGAGCCCGCGCCGGATCCTCGAACTCATGGACGGGAAGTCGAGCGCCCGGAATTCAGAGAGTGCGCAATTCAACCTTGATGACATCGTCAGTCTCGGTCGCGTGTGCGTGGAAGTGCATGACAGCGTGGCCAGCGAACGGCTCGCCCGCCAACTGGTCGTCGAAGCGGAAAAAATCCGGGGATGGACGGATGCCGGTGAAACCCACGAAGAGATCCGGGCCAGCCACGCGAATGATCTCCCTGCGAGCCTTCCCCTCCTCCGCGCGCTGAACAGTCGCCTCAACGACGCCGTTCAGAGCGTGATCGGTGTGACCGGCGAGGATTTGATCCTGCTCTTCCGCAAGGTTCGAACGGCGCTCAAGGGGCGGGCTCGACTTGTGTTGCTGCTCGAAGACATCACCGCTTGGCAGGGCCTGGACAACGGCCTCATCGACGCCCTCGTGCTCGACGCGGCAACCCGGCCAGACGTGTGCCCACTGATATCGGTCGTTGGCGTCACGCCGGATTATTACGATCCCCTCCAGAAGAACTATCGAGACCGGATCACTCACGAGATCCAGCTCGGACAGCCCACCGGCGCCGAATCCGCAACACTGCGCGAGGGCGCCGATCGGCTCGCCTTCGTGGCGCGCTACCTGAACGCGACACGCGCCGGCCAGGCAAAACTGATGGCGTGGCGGCCAGAGGCGATGTCCGCGCGCGACACGCCGCCGCCTAACCCCTGCCTCGGCTGCCAGGAGCGGCCAGCCTGTCACGCCGTGTTCGGTGAAGTGGACGACATGGGCCTGTTCCCGTTCACGCCCCACGCCTTGGATGTGCTCTTCCACGCCCTGAAGACGGACGACAAAGGCCAGACGCACCGCACGCCTCGCGGCCTTCTTCAAAATGTCCTGGGCCCGACGCTACGCAATCCGGCGATGCTTGACGACGGTCGCTATCCCGGCCCGGACATCGAAACGGAAAAGCTCGACGAGCGCGCGGGTCTGCTCAACGGCCCCATGCGCGCCCTCGTTGATGCAAATGAGGCGGACATTGAGACCCGCGAGCGGCTTCGCCGCACCATTGTCTACTGGGGCGACCCGGCCCGGCCAGACACCACGAGCGATGTGGACGGGGTAACCCGTCTCGCAGAGGTGCGCCGCGAGGTGTTCACGTCCTTTCGGCTCCCGTGGCTGGGAGAGACGGACCCAACACCGCGGACGCTCGAGCCGACGACCCCATCAACAGAGACCGCGGCGCCAGCGACCGGCGCGGCCGACCAGACCGTGCTGGCGCCCCCCGAAGCGCCCTCGCCCGGTCTAGAGACCACGTCGCCCGCCACGCCGAGCCCGTCGACCGCGCGCAATCCGTCGACCGCCTCACCGACGACGACGCGCGCGACGACCACCAAGACCAAGCTGCAGCGTTTGCAAAGCCACATTTCGGAAGCGCGTTCCGGAACGGCGACCTTGAAGGACGCGCCCCTCTGGAATGAGGTCCTCTTTGAGCTGATGCGGGCGATCGATCCCCGCAGCCTGGGCTTGGATCGCTGGACTTGGAACACGCTGTTCACCTCGAGCACCGTCCTGGTGGCGGGCTCGTCCCAGTCGCGCAACTACACCTTCGCCGTTCCCCGGGAGGCATGGCTTCACGACGGTCTGGAGGCCTACTGCGCCCTACGCGGCGGCGGCCAGCCCGACAGCAGCCAGGAATATTATCGCCGGCGCCTGGCCTTCATGGTCAGGCGATTGGGGGCCTTAGCGAAGGCGCATGCGGCGCGGCGGACACCAGCGCTGTCAGACGGTGCAGCTTGGGACATGGCCGCCACGGCGACGCAGGTGCTCTTGGCGCGCGCGTGGCTGAAGGGGGCGGTGTCGCCCACGGCCACGACCTCCGAGCAATGGCGGGTTCTCCTCAGCGGGGAGGACGGCACCGCAACCTCCCCACAGTCTCGGACCGAGCCGTGGCAGGACGCCCTGCGCAACACCGATCAGCAGCATGACAAGATCCGGGCGCTGCTCCGCGAAATGATCACCCTGCCGCAAGGCCAATCGCTGGAGTTCGGCCTTGCCGCGGCAGGCTCTGCCGCCCAGGCCGTCGTTCGGCTCCAGCGCCGGCTGTCGTTCCTGCCTTACTCCGAGGCCACGGAAACCAGCAGCCTCCTGGACGATCGCGGTTTGCGGCAGACCGCAGCGAAGATGGCCGACTACCTTCGCCGAATTCCTGCACTTGAGACGCGGCTGCTGCAGGAGCGGGCCAGCGAAGTTGCGACTCTGCTTCGCGGCGAGAGCCTGGCGGCGCGTATGCGTCGTATCCATACCGCCGCGGAGAAGGTGTTCCCGTTGATCCGGGAACTGCCGCCCGAACTTGAACGCCGTTGGCGCGAGACTTGGGAACGTCTGCAAGCCGACCTTAGCCGACCTGACTATCTGGGTCCGCTGCAACGTCTCATCGTCTCCGTAGACGACCCCGAGGCCGTTCCGAAAGAACCTGCGGCGCTGCTCGCGTGGCTGGTCGCCCAGCCCGCCGGGGACCTGCGATCGGCGGGGGATGCCCTGAAGCAGGGCGACCAACTCTGCAAGGCGCTCAGCGAGCGAGCCGCGCCCTATCTTCGTTCCGCCGGCGCCGGGGCGACGCTGGCCCAAATCAAGACCGCAGGCGAAAGCCTCGAGGCTGTTGCCGTCGAAGCCAAGGCGACTTGGGAGGGTAGTCAGTGAACGACCCGCTCGAGGACCTTGAGGAAGCCGCTGAACTCCTGCCGGCCGCCGCCGCCGGCGTGCGTCTCGGCGACAAGGCGAAGGACCGCCTTCAACGGTTCAGCGAGGTCGCGCGCCAGGAACGCCGGCTTAGGGCGTACATCGAGCTTGGGCGCATCCTTGACGGCCGAGCGGACCCACAGGTCAAGGCGCAGATCAACCGGGCCCTAGCCGCCGCACGTGAAGCTTCCGACGCGATGGAAGAGGCTGACGACGAGGCGACGCTCGAGGAAGCCGTTCTCGAATATCTCTCGTTCACGCAAGCGCTGAATTCGCTGGAAGCATCCTTGAGGCCGCTCTGGACGCGGGTCGTCGATCAGCAATTCACGCCGCTTGGATCGGCGGGAAGACTGCTGGAGGCGTTCCCTGGCGCGCGCGACCTCGGGGGGAGGATGATCGGCGCGGCGACGGCGGCCCAACAGACGGCCCAAACCGCTGTTGTCGAGTTGCCGACGATCGTCGCCGATCTGCTTGGGCAGCGAGCCGCCTTGGTGGAGGAACAGCAGACGGTCGCCGGCGATCCCAAGGTCGCCGGTTTCCTGCAGGCCCTCGCGGACGACCGCGCCACCCTCGATCTTCTCCTGCCCGAGGTCCTGAAATGGCTAGAGGACCAGGGCGCCCTCACCAGCCTCAAGATCAGCGCCGCCTAGAAGGCGAGGAAGCGTTGCAATAGGCGTCGACTGGTGGAGGCCTCGGCCATGGTGTCCGACATGAGGTCGCTGCCCTGGTGTACGCAGGCCTGGCAGCCATCGACACAGAGGTGCGCGCCCAGCCGATAGGCTTGGTCGGCGAGTCGGGCCGCGGCGCTCAGCGAACCTTCCTGCGAGGCATCCTCCAAGCTGGCGTAGGCGGCCAGCAGCCGCCCGGGGGCTGATGTTGGATCCAACTCACCCAAGGCGACGACCGCGCTGGCGTGCTCCCAAGCGGACGGTCGTCGACCCATCTCAGCCGTGAGCCGCGTCTCGACCTGCATGCCCGCAAGCGCGAGGTCGTAGAGCTCGACCCGCTCACCGCCCACCCGTTGGACGTCCGAAAATATGCGGAGCAAGCTCTGCGGCACCGGCTGTCCGGGTCGTAGCCCCAGTTCGGCGGCCCAACTCGCCAGCGCGTCCACGTCGTGCTGGTCGATCGCGCGCCAGGTCGCGTGACGTTCGACTTGGGTTAGAGCCGCCCGAACCACCTCATCTTCGTCAGCATTCGCGCAGCGGCCGAGGAATTCGCTGGTCCACTCAGGCGTCGCAGTGGGCAAGCTCTCGATGAAGGATCGGGTCGTGCCGTCCCCGTAGGCGCCAGCCTCGCAGACGGTGATCATGTCGTCCGTTTGGCCGTCGAATTGGACCGGCAATCGAGCGTGGGCGACAACCTGGCGATCATCCCCCCGACCAAGATGGACGAACAGATCCTTCAACCGCCCGGTCAGACTGTTCAGCACCGAGGTGCGAAGCCAGGCAGCAAAGCGGACGGGATCATCGGCGGCGCGGAGCGCGTCCTGAAATGCGGGCTGCAGGCGCCGATCGGCCAGCGTTGCGGCGACGCGTTGAACGCGGGTGGGTGTGAGGAGCGGATGCTGCGCCAGCCGCTTTGAGCGTACCTCCTCCAAAAGACTAGCTAGCACATCGCCATCCCAAAACCGGATAGCCTCGAGCAATCGAGGCCGCAACACGGGGTCGGCGGCGGCCGAAACGAGGAGGTCGGCGCCGCGTCGCGCTTCGAAGGCGTTGATGCCGATCGCCAGCGCAGCATCCTCGACCAGATACCGCAGCATTTGACCGACATGCCATCTTCGGCCGACAAGATCGCCCGCGAGCGCCTCCGACTCTGCCGCTACGAAGGTATCCAACCGGGCCGCGTCCACCCGGAATCGAACGCCTTCAGCCTGGACGTGATAGCCATGCAGGCACGGCGTAGATCCGGTTGGGTCGCTGAACATCTGACTGAAGACGGCCGGGTCAAGGTTCCGATCCTGCATCTTCAGCTCGCTATCGGCCCCCCAGAAAAGACGCGCCACAGCCAAGCCTGTGAACCGACCTCCAAGGCTGGCGCCAATGAAGGCGTCGACGCCCTCAAGCAAGCCGCCCAATTGGGCGGAGACCGGCGCTGCGCGGGTGTTGTCTGGCTTGACCACGGGGAAGCCGCGAAGACTGCCTCGGCTGTCGTGCTGGATTCGGCGTGGGTCTGCATTGGGGTCATCGGTCTTCACGACCGTTTGACCATCGGGCGCGACCGCCCACCCTGACGTCCACCCCGAGCCTTGCATGATGCCCAGGCGTTCGATCCGCATCGTGGTCGGGCGGAGAACCTCGTCTTGCAGTCCAGCCAACGCCGGCCGGACGCTGGCGGGAAGGTGGTTGAGGAGTTCTCCTGGATCGAACGGGGTGACGCGCTGCGCCAGGCCATAATCGGCAGCGTCCAGCCAGGGCGCCAGCCCCTGTGCGGGAGGCCGCCAGTGGACCGCGCGCGGGTCAAAGCGTCGGGTGACGTTGCCTGGCGCGGTCGCACTGAGCACCAGGCTCACGTCTTCGCGCCGGATGGACCTGGGCTGATCATCCGGCGTGATCACCTGCAACTGAGGCATGTTCACCGCCTCGAACAGGAAGTTAGGGATCCAGCTCACGGCCGCACGAACGTCGGCGAGGGTCTCAAGCGGTTGAACGAGCCGGGCCTGGTCGATCGCTCGGGCCCATAGCGCCTCGAGGGAATCGACATCGAACTCTCGCCAGGGCTCTGGGCCGAAGACCTCACCCACGACGATCTCGGCCTCGGCCAATGCGCCTGGGGCTAGGCGGCCTCCGGCTAACAGTGGCGTGGCGCCGGACTGCGTCGCGTAGCGGGCGGCGCCGTCAAGGACGGCCGACAAGATCTGAGCGCGGCGGACGAAATGGTTCGCCGGGTTCAATGGCGTGTCGAATCCTTGCGGATTGACCATTTCGGCCGGCCGTCGGAACCACCAGCTGTCTCGTGCGGAATATAGCGACAACGTCACCCCGGTCACGGGACGGTCGTCTACGCCGCGCCCACCACGGCCCTTACGTTGGATAAAGCTGGCGAGGTTTTGCGGCGCGTACTGCTGGTACACGAGCGAGATGTCCGGGTCATCGTAGCCGACCTCCAGCGAAGATGTGGCGAAGATCACGTCGCTTCGCCGGATCATCTCCTCGACCCGGCCCGTCGCCCCGGAGGTTACCGGTTGCGGCGCGACGGTCAGCGGCCAGTCGCGTCGACGAAGGCCTCCAGCACCAACCTGTCGCCGGTCATTGGCGGCGAACCACCAGCATTCGCCATCCCGGAATATCCCGCACCCGTGAGGCTCGCCGCAGCACTCGGTCCGTGGCTGGGCTGTGACGGGGTCGTCGGGATAGTAGCGGGTCCGAAAGCTCGCCAGCCGCCTTATCTCTTCAGCGTCCTGGTAGACGGCGTGTAGGCGTCGAACCTTGTCGATCGAATCCAAAAAGACCAGGGCTCGATAGCCGCCGTCTCGGCCGGTCCGGCGGCGCATACCGTGGGCAAGACACATAAAGCCCTGAACGGCTGTCGAGGCCCCGCTAATGTCTTGCCCACGGGATTCGGCCTCAGGCTGCAGGATATAGAAGTATTCCCGGCCCCTCGGGTTGGATTGCCGCTCCCCCGCCGCCGCGTCGGGGGTGATGAGATCGACGTCGTCGCGTCCGATGAGACGCCCCCACGCTGTGGACGGGTCGCCGAGCGTCGCGCTCATGCCGACGGCTAGCACGGAAACGCCGCCCGAATTGCGGGCGCTACGCGCGGCCAGGCGGCGAAGGGCGTAGCCGACCTGTGCGCCGTGGACGTGCGAGTACAAGTGGATCTCGTCCGCTAGGATCGCCCGTGGTGCCGACCAGCCTTCGCGGTCCCCGAAGAGCGCTCCATATCGAGGATCGTGCAGCCACTGATGCAGGCTGTCGGTCGTCGGCAAGAATAGGTTCGGCGGTGTGGCGGCTAGGCCCGCCTTCGT
>CAXTRP010000060.1:0-10760 GCA_964246615.1 uncultured Caulobacteraceae bacterium
GCCTGGAGCCCGACGCCAAGAGCCAGGTGACGCTGCTGTACGAGAACGGCCGTCCGGTGCGCGCCACCTCCATCGTGCTGTCCACCCAGCACAAGGAGGGGCTGTCGCCGGCCGACGTGCATACGATTGTCGAGCCCTACATACGCAGCGTCTTTCCCGACGGCTTCGTCACCGACGAGACCGAGTGGCACGTGAACCCGACCGGCAACTTCGTCATCGGCGGCCCTGACGGTGACTGCGGGCTGACCGGCCGCAAGATCATCGTGGACACCTATGGCGGCGCCTCGCCGCACGGGGGCGGAGCCTTCTCCGGCAAGGACCCCACCAAGGTGGACCGTTCCGCCGCCTACATCTGCCGCTACCTAGCGAAGAACGTCGTGGCCGCGGGCCTTGCGGACAAGTGCACCATCCAGATCAGCTATGCGATCGGGGTGGCCAAGCCGCTCAGCTTCTACGTCGACCTGCACGACACCGGCCACGTGGACCCGGCGAAGCTGGAAGCGATCCTGCCCGACCTGATCGGCGGCGGCACGCCCCGGGCGATCCGCGAGCACCTGAAGCTGAACCGCCCGATCTACGCACGCACCTCAGCCTATGGCCACTTCGGTCGCGAGCCGGACGCGGACGGCGGCTTCTCCTGGGAGCAGACGGACCTAGTCGGCGAGCTGAAGGGGCTGGCGTAAAGAACGCCCGACCTTCGTCAGCGCGTCGTCAAAGTTCGCCTTATCCTTTGAACCCGTCCTTGGCGGCGCGGATCTGCGCGAACGCCGCCACTGGGTCGCCGCCCACCAGTTCAGGCGCGCGAAGGAAAGGGTTGGCGGCCTTTTCCGCGCCGATCGTCGTGGGCACGGTGGCGTCGCCCCGCGCGCGCGCGGCGAACACCGCTTCAGCCCGGCGCGCCAGGGCGTCGGACTTGTCCACGCTGAGCGCGAAGCGCGCGTTGGACGCGGTATATTCGTGGGCGCAGTAGACCTTGGTCTCGTCGGGTAGGGCGACCAGCTTCTGCAGGCTGTCCCACATCATCTGCGGCGTTCCCTCGAACAGCCGTCCGCAGCCGAGCGCAAACAGGGTGTCGCCCACAAAGGCCGTCCGATCGGCCTCGTCGTAGTAGCTGACGTGCCCCAGCGTATGGCCGCCCGTGGCGATCACCTGGAACGTGGTGGCGCCTAGGCGCACCACGTCTCCCTCGCCGACCTCCCGATCCAGCGGCGCGGCCTGGCGCACCTCCGCAGGGCCGATGATCTGCGCTCCCGTGGCGGCCTTGACCATCGCATTGCCTTGGGTGTGGTCAAGGTGCCAGTGAGTGTTCAGGATCGTGGTCAGCCGCCAGCCGCTGGCCTCCAGCTCGCGCAGCACCGCTTCGCCATCCGGCGTGTCCACCGCGGCTGCGTCGCCGCTGTCGTTGTCGCGCACCAGGAAGCCGTAGTTGTCCGACAGGCATGGGAACAGGCGGACCTCGATGGACATGAACATGGCTTTCGGTTTGCTGAGGCCGACGTGCCTATATAAGCCGCCAACGGCGAAACGGCTCGCATGCGTCGCGACATCCTGACCTTACGCACCTTCTACGCCGGCCCGCTCGGGCGCGCAGCCATAGACATGGTGGAGCGCAAGCTGGTGGAGGCCTGGGGCGACGCCCGTGGGCTCGACGTGCTGGGTGTCGGCTACGCCACGCCGTTCCTGGAGCCGTTCAACGCCTTGGCCCGGCGCGTGGTGGCGGCCATGCCCGCGGGCCAGGGGGTCGAGGCCTGGCCCATGGGCGATCCGAACCTGGCGTGTCTGGCGGGCGATCTGTCCCTGCCGTTCCAGAACGCCCTGTTCGACCGCATCGCCCTGATCCATGCCCTGGAAGAGAGCGAGGATCCCACCAGCCTGCTCAAGGAGGTGCGGCGTGTGCTCGCGCCTTCCGGGCGGCTGATCGCCGTGGTGGCGAACCGCGGCGGCTGGTGGGCGCGGAGCGAGACGACGCCCTTCGGCTATGGCCGGCCCTTCTCCCGCACCCAGCTGGAAGAAGCGGTACGCGACGCAGGTCTGGAGCCCACCGCCTGGTCCATGTGCCTGTATGCGCCGCCCTACCCCCTGTTCGCTCGCCACGCGGAGCCCATCGAGCAAGCGGGCGCAAAGCTCTTGGCGCCCATGGGCGGCCTGATCCTGATGGAGGCGGTCAAGCAGACCTTTGCGGTCAAGCCACGCGGTGCGGTGGCGCCGGTCAAGTCGCCCAGGATACGCGCCGCCTCGCCCATCCCGGTCGGCGCCAGGATGAAGCCGTAAGCCGCCTCACCCGCGCCGGGTCACCTCGCGGCCCAGCCGCAGCAGTGCGGCCTTCAGCCCGCCCTCCGGCGCGTCCGCCATCCCCGCAGCCAACTCCGCCTCCTGCGCGGCGTCCAGGGGCGGGGGCTTGCGGCGGTGGAGCGGGCCGGCGGGTGGGACGATGCGAAGCGGACCCTGGACGATGCGCAGCCGATCCACGGTCCCCTCGCCCAGCGTCAGGTTCACCCGGGCGACGATGTCGGCGCTCTGGTGCTGGATCAGGGCGGCGGCGGGACCATCCACCCGCACCTCCAGGATGGCGGGGCCGCCGCGCCGGGGGCGCACGAGCTTCACCGGCTCAGTGCGGCGCGCCAGGGTCTCGCCCACGATCTCGCGCCAGTGCTGGACCAGCACGCGAGGCCCGGCCGAGCTGCCCGCGAAGCGCTCGTCCAGCGCCTTGAGGTAGGCGGTCAGCGCCTTGCCGGCCGGGGGCGCAGGTCGATGCGGCGGCCGCGTGCGCTTGCGGGAGAGGATTTCGGCGGCCTCGGCGGGCGTCGGCAGGCGGCGGGGCATGGCCTATCCTTAACGCACAAGCGTGAGACAGGCGCGGCGTCGAAATGCGCGCTATGCACCGGCGCGATGCCGGCCCCCGATCCCGCTCCCCTGCAGCAGGCCCTCCTCGCCTGGTACGACGTCCACGCCCGCGCCCTGCCCTGGCGCGTAGGACCACAAGCCCATGCGGCGGGCGAGCGCGCCGCCCCCTACCGGGTCTGGCTGTCGGAGGTCATGCTGCAGCAGACCACCGTGCCCCACGCGACCCCCTATTTCCTGGCCTTCACCGCTCGCTGGCCGACGGTGGCGGCGCTGGCCCAGGCGGCGGACGCCGACGTGATGGCCGCCTGGGCCGGGCTCGGCTACTACGCCCGCGCCCGGAACCTGCTGGCCTGCGCCCGGGCGGTGGCGGACGCGCATGGCGGCGTTTTCCCCGACACCGAAACCGGGTTGCGCGCCCTGCCCGGCCTCGGCGCCTACACGGCTGCAGCGGTGGCGGCCATCGCGTTCGACCAGCCCGCTGTCGTGGTGGACGGCAATGTGGAGCGGGTGGCGGCCCGGCTGTTCGACGTCCAGACGCCGCTGCCGGACGCCAGGGCTGAGCTGAGGCGGCTGGCCGGCCTGATCGCATCGGAGCAGCGGCCGGGCGATTGGGCGCAGGCCACCATGGACCTGGGCGCCACGGTCTGCCGGCCTCGCCAGCCGCTCTGCGAACGCTGTCCGGTCGCCTCCCACTGCGCCGGCCGGGCGGGCGGCCAGCCTGAAACACTGCCCCGCAAGCGCGCGAAGGCCCAGCGCCCGACCCGCCACGGCGTCGCCTATGTGGCGCTGCGGAACGGTTGCGTCGCGCTGTCGCCGAGGCCGCCGAAGGGGCTGCTCGGCGGCATGCTCGGCCTGCCCACCAGCGAATGGCGCGCGGAGGCCTTCAGCCCAGCGGACGCCCTTGCCGCAGCACCCCTCGCGGCCGACTGGCGCGGTGTCGGCGAGGTGCGCCACGTCTTCACCCACTTCGCACTCACGCTCAGCGTCCTGCGAGCCGAGGTGGCTGGAGACATCGCGGGCGCTAAGTGGGTGGGCGTGGCCGAAGCGGCCGCTAGCCTGCCGACAGTGTTCGGCAAGGCGCTCGCAGCGGCGCTGGAACGGCTCGCTTAGGAGCGTTGCGCCCACCACAGATTTTACGCTCGTCTCCCCAGGGCTTGTCCCTGGGGTCCAGAGCGCGCCGGCTTGCCGGTTGGAGAGAGCGCCCTGGATGCCGGAACAAGTCCGGGCAAGACGGAAAAAATGTCGTGTTGGATCAGGACGGCGCGAGGGAACGCGGTCAGATCGGCATGTTCAGGATCGATTGGTAGGCGGAGATCACCTGGTCGCGCACCGCCATCATGGTCTGCAGGCTGGCCTGGGCGGACGAGATGGAGGCCACCACGTCCACCAGTTCAGCCTTGCCCTGGGTGTGCGCCGCCATCTGGTGCTCGGCCGCCCTGGAGGAGGAGACCACGTCGTTCATGGCGTGGGTGACCATGGCGCCGAAGTCCGGTCCCTCCTCCGCCACGGGCGCTGCGCCTGCGGGCTTGGTCTGGTTCTGTACCGCGGCGTAGGCGCGGGCGGCCATCATGGGTGAAAGCATGAGGCGTCAGGCCCTCACTTCTTGATCAGGTCCAGCGTACGCATCTGCATGGCGCGCGCGGACTCGATCATGTTCAGGTTGGCGTCGTAGGCGCGCTGCGCCTCCTTCATATCCATCGCCTCGGTGAGGGGATCGACGTTGGGCATCTTCACCATGCCCTTGGCGTCGGCCCCCGGGGCGCTCGGATTGTATTCGGTGTGGAAGGCTGTGCTGTCCGCCTGGACCCGGGCCATGTGCACGCCCCGGCCGCCGACTTCGGTCATCTGCGGCTCGAACACCGGCATCTGACGCTGATAGGGATCGCCGCCGGGCGTGGTGGCGCCGCTGTCGGCGTTGGCGATGTTCTCCGCGATCACCCGCATGCGCGCCTGCTGCGCCTTGAGCGCCGAGGTGGCGACAGCGATCGTGGCGGCGGAGGTGGAGGTGACGTCGGCCATAGGTCAGCCCCTCTTCATCGGGTCACTTGCCTGGCGCATGGGCGGCGGTGGTGATCAGGTTCATGGACTGCTGGTAGAAGTCGAGCGCGGCCTCGTAATCGATGCGCGCCTCCGTCATCTTCGACATCTGCTCCTCCAGCACGACCTGGTTGCCGTCGATGCGGGCCTCGGAGTCGGGAGCAGCCTGAGACCTGAACAGCTCTGCGCCGTGCGACGACAGCGGCTTGCCGGCCATATGGGCGGCGTTGGTCCGATCGAGCCCCGCCACCATCAGCCCGATCCGCGGACGCAGGGCTTCCTCGAAACTGAAGGGTTTCAGATCCCGCGGCGCGTAGCCCGGCGTGTCGGCGTTGGCCACGTTCTCCGACAACAGCTTCTGGCGTGCGTTCACATAGCTGAGCTTGCTCTTCAGCATGGAGAACAGCGGAATGTCGTCCAGGCCCATGGCCCCTCCGCGCCCGGACGAACTTGCCGGGGCCGGGTGGAAAATGCCGGGTGCGTGGTTAACGCCGCGTTTCCGCAAACGCGACGTCATGGTTAAGCGGGCGTTAACGCCCTGGCTCCAGACTCTGTCAGGCGGGGCGTTCGGGCCGCGCGCGGGAACCGGCGATGCTGCTCTTCCTCCAGGCGGTGTTCGCCCTGGCCGCCACGCTGGGGCTCTTCGGCGTCGGCGTCTACGCCGCCCGCCGCTGGGGACCGGCCGGGCTGATGAAGTTCAGCGCGTCGGCTGCGCCCAGACGGATGGCGGTGGTGGAGAGCCTGACCCTGGACCCCGGCCGCCGCCTCGTTCTGGTCCGGGTGGACCAGGAGGAACGCCTGCTGCTGTTGGGCGAAGGCCAGGTGCTGAGTTCCCCGATGCGGACCTCCCACTCTTGACCCGCCTTCGCAGCCTCCTGCCGCGGCTTGACGCCTCGCAGGCCGCAGAGTTGCGCCGCGCGGGGCTGATCGCCTGCGCCGCCACCGCAGCGACCATCCTGCATCCCACGCTGGCGATGGCTCAGGCCATCAACCTGGACCTCGGCTCCGGCGGCGGGCTGACCGACCGGGTGGTGCAACTGGTGGCGCTGCTGACGGTGCTGTCGCTGGCGCCGTCCATCGTGATGATGACCACCTCGTTTGTGCGCATCGTGGTGGTGCTGTCCCTGCTCCGCCAGGCCATGGGGCTGCAGCAGTCGCCGCCGAACTCGGTGATCGTCAGCCTCGCCCTGTTCCTCAGCGCCATCGTCATGGGGCCGACCTTCACCCAGTCCTACAACGCGGGCGTCCGACCGCTGTTGAACCACACCATGGAGCTGCCCGCAGCCTTCGCCGCGAGCGCCGCGCCGGTGAAGACCTTCATGCTGAGCCAGGTGGACCGCGACGACCTGGGCCTCTTCATCCGTCTGTCGCACATCCCCAAGCCGGCGAACGCGCAGGCCACGCCCATCGCTGTGGTCACGCCCGCCTACATGATCAGCGAGTTGAAACGCGCGTTCCAGATCGGCTTTCTGCTGTTCGTGCCGTTCCTGGTGATCGATCTGGTGGTGGCCAGCGTCTTGATGAGCATGGGCATGATGATGCTGCCCCCCTCCACGATATCGCTGCCGTTCAAGCTGATCTTCTTTGTGCTGGTGAACGGCTGGCAGCTCGTCTGCGGGAGCCTGGTGGAGAGCTTCCACCATGCCGCGGGCGGCTGACGGCCTCAGGCAACAATTCCGCTCCGCCTCTCGTTTGCAAACCGTCAAGATGCATCCTGGCGAGGGCGGACCATGATCTACACCGACACCTGCGACAACTTCGCCGCCCTGGCGGCCCAGAAGACTGCGGGGCTAAAGCGTGCGCCGCTTGGCTTTGTGACGGGTACGCTGCTCGGCGGCGCCTACATCGGCATCGCCTACGTGCTGGCCCTCACCGTCGCCGCTGGCCTGCCGCCCGGGGTGCGTCCGTTGGCGCTGGGCGCGGTGTTCGGGATCGGGCTGATCCTGGTGGTGATGGCGGGGGCCGAACTGTTCACCGGCCACGTCATGTACATGACCTTCGGCATGGCCAAGGGCACGGTGAAGCCGCTGGACGCCCTGCTGGTCCTGGTCGTGGTGTGGATCGGCAACCTGATCGGCTCGATCCTCCTGGCCACCCTGTTCGCCAAGGGCGGCGGAGGAGCGGTCTTCGCGGCCCCGGCCAGCTACCTGCACGACTTCGTCGCCCACAAGCAGAACTCAACCGTGCTAGCGCTGCTGTGCCGGGCGACGCTCTGTAACTGGCTGGTCTGTCTGGCCATCTGGCTGCCGGCGCGCCTGTCCAGCGACAGCGCCAAGATCCTCGGCATGGCCTGGTGCCTTCTGGCCTTCGTGGCCTGCGGGTTCGAGCACTCGGTCGCCAACATGACGATCTTCACCCTGGGCTTCCTGGCTCCGGTACAGGCGGGCACGCTAGGCGGGGCGGCCTACAATCTGCTGTGGGTGACGCTCGGCAACATCGTTGGCGGGGCGGTGCTGGTCGGGGGAGCCTACCTGCTCTCCTCGACCGTGGACATGCACGCGCCGGGCCTGACCCACAATCCCGCAGCGACCCGGCGCACGTGAGCGGTGGCGGTCCCTAAACTTAGGGGTGAGCAGAACCTCTCGCCTCGTCAGCCGCTATAGAGGATGACCCCGACCTTGGCGCCATGACCGCCTTCGACCTGGCCGCCATCTTCATCAGCCTGGTAGCCGTGGTCGGCTGGGTCAACGCCAAGTGGCTGCGGCTGCCTCCGAGCGTCGCCATGCTTGCGGTGGGTGTGCTGGGCTCGCTCGTGCTGGTCGAGGGCCGGCAGCTGCCCGAGGCGGCGCCCGCGGCCCATGCGCTCTCTCACCTGATCAGGCAGGTCAACTTCCCGGAGACCGTGGTCGGCTACATGCTGGCCTTCCTCCTGTTCGCCGGCGCCATGCAGGTGGACCTTACCGAGCTGCGCCGTCGATGGCAGGCCGTCGTCAGCCTGGCGACCCTGGGGGTGATCGCCTCCACCCTCATCGTGGGAGCGGGCATCTGGCTGGGCGCCGCGGTGCTGAAGCTGCCGCTGAGCCTACCCTGGGCCATGGTCTTCGGGGCGCTGATCAGCCCCACAGACCCGGTGGCGGTGCTGACCACCGTGCGCGAAGGGGAGCTGTCGAAGCCGCTTCAAGCCACCTTGCAAGGGGAGGCTCTGTTCAACGACGGGGTCGGCATCGTCGTCTTCCTGGCCGCGCTCACCTTCGCCGTTGGAGGGCCGGCCGTCCGGCCTGAGATGGCGGCTCTGCAGGTGCTGTTCCAAGCCTTGGGAGGCCTGGCTTTGGGCCTCGGCGTTGGTGCGGTTGTGGTGCGCGCCATGCGGGCCATCGACGATTATGCGGTCGAGGTCACCCTCTCCCTCGCCCTGGCGGCTGGCGTCTATGCGGGTGGCCAAGCGCTGCATATCAGCGGCGCGATCGCGGCGGCGGCGGCAGGGCTGTTGGTCGGCGATCGAGGCTTGAAGACGGCGATGAGCGACTTCACCCGCCGCTACGTTCAAGGCTTCTGGACCCTGGTGGACGAATTGTTGAACGCCCTGCTCTTCCTGCTGCTGGGACTGCAGACGGCTGTCCTGCCGTTCGATCTGCGCAACCTGGGGCTCTGCGCGCTCGCCGTGCCGCTGGTGCTGGCGGCGCGCCTAGCCGTGGTGCTGCCGTGGGGCGCCCACTACCGCTTCCGCCACGACGAGCACGGCGCCAGCCTGATCCTCGCCTGGGGCGGGCTGCGCGGCGCCCTGTCGTTGGCCCTGGCGCTGCAGGCGCCCGCCGGGCCCGCGCGCTCGGTGATCCTGTCGGCGACCTACGCGGTGGTTCTGTTCGCCGTGGTCGTACAAGGGCTGAGCTTCGCTCCCCTGGTCGCCTACCTCAAGCGCTTCAGCCTTGAGCCTACTCCCGCCTGAACCCTGCGAGGTCGCCGCCGCCCTGACGGCTTGCGAGCGAACCTTGCGCCTCGTATGCCCAGGCCATGTCCGGCGCCGGCAGCTTCCTGGTAAACCCCGCCCGCTTCATGGCGGTGTCGCGGTGGCTCGCTCCGGCGCTGGGCGTCCTTGCAGCCTTGCTGCTGGGCGTTGGGCTCTGGTTTTCCATGAGCGTGCCGGACGATTACCAGCAGGGCGCCACCATCCGCATCCTGTTCATCCATGTGCCCGCCGCCACCACCGGCATGTTCGTCTACGCCTGCCTGGGCGTGGCGAGCTTCCTCGGCCTGGTGTTCCGCCATGCCCTGGCCGACGCGGCAGCCAAGGCGGCGGCTCCCCTGGGCGCCGCCTTCACGGGGCTGGCGCTGGTGACAGGCTCGCTGTGGGGCCGGCCCATGTGGGGAACCTGGTGGGTCTGGGACGCGCGGCTGACGTCGGTCCTGATCCTGTTTCTGCTCTACCTCGGCTACATGGCGCTGCACGCAGCCCTCGACGACGAGGCTCAGGCCGCCCGCGCGGCCGCCATCCTGGCGCTGGTGGGGCTGGTGAACCTGCCGATCATCTACTTCTCGGTCTACTGGTGGAACAGCCTGCACCAGGGCGACACCATCGTTTCCGGCAAGCTTGCGCCTGCCTACGGCCTGCCGCTGCTGATCATGTGGGGCGGCTACATGGCTCTCTTCGGATCGCTGTGGCTGGTGCGTATCCGGGCTGAGGTCTGGCGGCGGCGGGCAGGCGTGCGCGCCATGGCGGCGGCGGCGGCCTGATGGGTGCGCCGAACCTGGAGGTCGGCCGCTATGCGGTCTTCATCTGGCCAGCCTACGCCATTTCAGGGCTGACGCTGCTGGCGCTGGTGACAGACAGCGTTCTCCGCGCCGCCCGCTGGCGCAAGGCCGCCCTGTCGGCGAGGCCGGACGACGCACCCGGCGAGACGCCTTGAGACGCCTGGTCGCGCTGCTGCCGCTGGCGGTGCTGGCGGTGCTGGCCGTGCTCTTCGCCACATTCGGCTTGCACCACGATCCCCACTTCACGCCCGACGCGCTGGTCGGCCAGAGCGCGCCGGACGCCGTCCTGCCCCGCCTGGACGGATCCGGCTCAGAGCAGCTGACCGCGACCTTCAGGGGGCCGGTGCTGGTCAACTTCTTCTTTTCGACCTGCCCGCCCTGCATCGAGGAGGCGCCGGCCCTGATGGCCCTGAAGAGCCAGGGCGTGCGGCTGATCGGGGTGGCCTACAAGGAGCCTCCAGCCGATACCCGGAGCTTCCTCGCGCGCTCGGGAAACCCCTTCGCCGACGTGTTGGTCGATCGCCAGGGAAGCGCCGCCATCGACTGGGGCGTCTCCGGGGCGCCTGAGACCTTTCTGGTGGCAGCCGACGGCAAGGTGCTGGCCAAGCATTCCGGAGCGCTTGCGCCGGCCGACGCGGAGGCCATGCTGGAGCGGCTCGCAGGCGAAGCGAGCCGGGCCAGAGGGTCGTAGCCGCACGCCTTGACCGGCAAGCCAGGGTTAACCATGTTGCGGGCACGGGCGAGCGAGCGTCTCCATGGCCGATATCCGCAACACGAACCTGGGCTCGGGCCTCGTTCCCCAGGCTTGCACCACGCCTGTCCGAAGCGAGGCCGTACGCGCCGCGCAGCGCGCCTTCTTCGACGCAGCCCTGGCAGGCGCCGGGACAGTATCCGCCACCCAGCCAAAGGTGACGGTGGCCAGCGCCGCGCCGTCCGTCAACGCCGAGCCCCCTCAGCCTGGTCGCATGCTTCGCCCCGGCTCTCTATTGGACATCAAGGTCTAGGCCGCCCAGAGCCTGCGCCGATGGCGATTGGCCGACGGTGATCAGATCGCCTGGGCGTCGTTGGCCGGCGCCTCGGTCTCGGCGGAGGCTGTGCTCTCCTCCTCCCGGTCACGCAGCTTGTGCTTCTTCTTTTTCTTGCTCTTCTTGAGCTTCTTCGGCTTGACCTCCGCAGGCTCTGGGACGTCG
>CAXTRP010000061.1:0-9800 GCA_964246615.1 uncultured Caulobacteraceae bacterium
TCGGGACGGCCGAACCGTTGTTCCCGCTGAAGCTGGACGACCAGGTCACCTGGCCCGAACTCGGGTCCAGCGCCGCCGCGTAGCCAGTGGCGGGCGTGGTGAGGCTGGCGCCGGCGAGCTGGCCGGTGATGTAGGCGGTGTTCCCCGACACGGTCAGCGCGCTCGCCGTCGTGGGCGCCCCACCGTTGTAGTAGGCGAAGCTCTCCGCGCCTGTCGGATCGAGGTTGGCGTCCAGGCGCGCCACGAAGGCGTCGCCGTCGCCGCTGTAGGCGCTGGTCACCGCTCCGGCGTTCAAGGCGGCGTTGTGGGTCGAGCCCGCCACCAGCACCGAACCGTCCGCGGCGACCGCCACGCCCGAGACGTTACCGCCGACCAGGGCGCCCAGGTCCTGCCTAGCGGCGAAGGTGGCGCCAAGGCTCGTGGTGGCGTTGCTGGTCGCATCGCCGTTGGCGCTGACGTTGGTGGACTTGGTCGTGGTGGTGCTGGCGACGTTGAAGCTTCGCACCACGGCGTCGCCGTTCTCCACGCTCGACACGTAGAGCGAGGAGCCGCTGACAGCGATCCCGGTGGCCCGGTCCACGCCGCTCGTGCCGAACTCCTGGGTGAAGGCGGACGTGGCCGAGTAGGTTACAGCCTTGGTGAGCGTGTCGGTGCTGGCGGTGACCGCAAACCCCTGGACATAGCCGTCCTGCCCGCCCGCGGACGTGGCCCCGGGCAGGTGCGCGCTGGTGGAGCCGGCCACATAGACGGTGTTGCCGGCGCCGAAGCTCACCGCGTTGACCTGGTTGTCGTCGGTCCCCGCCTCGGTGTGGTTCCAGAGCTGGTCACCTGCCGCATCGTAGACCGACACGAAGCTCTGGGCGATGGTCGAGCCATCCTGGCTGGTGTCGGTGGGGTCCACAGCGCCCCCGGTCGCCGACCCGGCGATAGCCACCTGCGACCCATCGGCCGAAACCGCGAGCGCGGATGCGGTCACCGTGTCGGCGGAGCCCAGGGTGCGGGTGTACTCGAGCTGGCCCGCGCTGTCGTACTTGAACAGGGCGGCGTCCTGGGCGCCCTGGAGCGTCTGGCCATTGGTGGTCGAGGTTACGTTGGCCAGCACGTAAACCGAGCCATCGGGCGCTGTGGCCGTCGCCTTGACGATGGAGCCTGTGGGCAGGCTGTCGGTGAAGCCCCGCAGCGTGGGATCGCCGCTGGCGCCGGGCTGGTCCAGCTTGATGAACTGGGAGGTCGTGGTCGCAGCCGTGCTCGACGTGCCGCTGGTGGCGGTCGTCGTGGTGGGGGTCGTCGTGGTGGTCGTGGTGCTGGTGGAAGATGTCGTTGCCGGGTCATGGGAGGTCTGGGCGATGTAGACCGCCGGCGTCGAGGCGGCGGCGGAGAAGGACAGCAGCTCGTTTGGCGTGCCGTTGATCTGCAGGCCGTATTGGTTCGGGGTGGCGCTGGTTATCGTCGTGGTCAGGCCGTTGCTGGTGGTGGTCACCGCGGGCGCGCCGGGGATCAGGTTGTCGGCGAAGCGCGTCTTCAGCCCCGCCGCCGTCAGCTGGCTGTTCAGATAGCTGGTGACGTTGCTGAGCGTGCGCGGGGTGGAGCCCAGGTCGTCCAGGTTGAAGCTTACCGTGGTGGGCTTGCCCTGCAGGTTGGTGGCGGTGAGGGAGAAGGCGACCTCGCCCTGCAGGGCCGGCACGACATCGTTGGCGGAGCCGGTGACCAGCGCGCCGGTATCATAGGTGTCGCTGGACTGCTGGGCGCCGACGGTGGTGGTGTCGCTGTTGCTCACCGTGCCGTCGGAGACCGCAAACTCGGAGAAGGGGTCGCCGGCGACGAAGCTCCGCACCTGGTTAAGCCCGCTGGTGAAGGCCTTCTGGATCAGGGCGAGCTGAGCCGTGGTGGTGGTCGTGGCGGCCGCAGCCGTGGTCAGGCTCTGCAGCGTCGTCAGCCCCTGATAAAGCGCGAACAGGTTCTGGTAGTCGCTGTTGGCCGAGGTGCTGCCGGTGGTCTGTGACAGCTTGGCCGCCGACGGGTCGACGATGTTCTTGCCCGACAGCACCTGCTCCACCAGGGCGGTGGTGGCGTTGCTGGCCGAGGCCAGGGCGGCGTTGGTGAAGCCCGTGGCGCTCGTGGCGGTGGTCGCAGCGTTCCAGGGCGCCACCGGCGCCTTGGCCGCCAGGCTGGCGCTCGTGAACGCGGTAGCGCTCGTCCCCGTCTGCCCGGTCTTCACCTGCAGATAGGACAGCAGCACGTCTGAGGAGATGCTGATCGTCACCGTGGGCCGCCCCGTACCGGACACCCGTTATGCACCGCCGCCCCTTACCGAAGCTTAAGCGACGCAGGTGATCCGGTTATCCCCGTAGATCGAGAACCCACGCTTTCACCTACCCAAAGCCTCTATTCTCAACCGCTTGCATTCGCCTCATCCTGAGCCTGTCGAAGGACGAGGCGTCCCCGGCCGCGCCACGGCCTCGTCCTTCGGCAAGCTTTAGAATGAGGCCGAATGAGAGGTCTGCGAACTGCTCGACTTTCATTCCGCTCTGCTTCCAGCCGAAAGGCTGACGAGTGATAACGATCCACTATCGCCTCTGCCATTCCGTTTCGCCCGGACTTGTTCCGGGCGCCCAGAGCGCGACTCTAACCGATCAGCCGCTCATAGAGGTGGGCCTAATCCAGGTTCTCACCCTCGATAAGGTCAGCTCTCGACGCGACCACATCGCTGTTCACGCCCGTGTGGAGCATGTCGTCGCCCCATTCGCCACGATGTAGACTGCGACGATCCCGTCCCTTTTCACCGGTCGACGGTAGCGCTCTGGACGCCCGGAACAAGTCCGGGCGAGACGGGCTGGGAGTTGGCCAGCCGCACTAAAATGCTATGCACGGTGAGTCGCCGGTCGTGACCGGGCGAGCGCTTTCGACCCTGAGCAGACCTTCGGCAGCGCAGGCTTGACCATCCCAAGCATGCGAGCGCACCTTCAACGAAGACGTTCGGGTTCGTGCCCAATCATGCGGTTGTAAGGAGACCCATGTCGCGCCTTCGCAACACCGCGGTTGGGAGAAAGAAGTTTCTCCGAGCTTATGTCCTCGCGCTAGTCGCAGCGGGTTTGGTCTTCGCTCTAACTGAGACTGTCGCGTTGGCTGCGCCTCGGCTATCAGCGCACTGGCAGGCGTCAGCGGCATTCATGCTGCTGACGTGGAGCGTTCTACATCTTGCGGTCTTCTGCTTGGTCGGCGGCCTGATCGTCTATCCTACGCTAATCCTGATGGATGAGTATTTCGGCGAGGCGATCCTGCGCAGCCACGCGATGACCGCGCTTGCTGGAGCAATTGTTGGGATCGTGTGCTCGATACTATGCCCTGTTCCCTTCCTGCCTTTCAGCGAGCCGGATGACCCCAGTTTCTTTGCTCGGTGGATGCACTACTTGCCCTCGATGGCTATCGCGGGAGCCATTGGTGCGTCATGCTTCGGCTTGGCTGTCCGCCGAAGCCGTGCCGGGACCTTGCTCGGGGAGAGTGGCGTCTAGGTCCGCCATCCACCCTCACCTGCCTGTCACAAGGTCCGCTTTCAGCCTCGCGCCGCATCTCCCCCAAAGCGCTCCGCCCACTCCGCGAGTTGGGCGTCGTCGATCTTGCGGAAGAGGACTTCGGGGGCGCGGACCGGCGTTCCGGGCGTCACGCGCGCGAGTTCGGCGGCCACGTCCTCGCCCGGCCACACCGTCGGCGCGCCTTGGCCCAGCGCGTCGGCGATCACGGCGGCGCTGGTAGGGATGAAGGGGGCCGACAGTCGGGCGAACAGCGCCGCCAGGTTCAGCGCCGTGCGGACCACGACGCCGGCGCGCACGCGGTCGGTCTTCACCGCGGTCCAGGGGGCGGCCTCGGCCAGGTATTCGTTGCCGAGCACCCAGATGGCCCGCAGCCCTTGCGAGGACTTGCGGATCTCGATGGCGTCCAGGTTGGCGGTCAACTCGGCTACGCGCGTGCCCAGCTCGGCGTGGAGCCTGACCTCCAGCGGGCCGTCCTCGCCGCCTTCCGGCGTCACGCCGTCGAAACGGGTCTCGCAGAACTTCAGGATGCGGTTGACGAAGTTGCCGAGCACGTCGGCCAGGTCCTTGTTCACCGCGGTCGCGAACTGCTCCCAGGTGAAGGCGGTGTCGGACCCCTCCGGCGAGTTGGCCAGCAGATACCAGCGCCAGGCGTCGGCCGGCAGCAGCTCCAGCGCCTGGTCCATGAACACGCCGCGGCCCTGGCTGGTGGAGAACTTGCCGCCGTACCAGTTCAGCCAGTTGAAGCTCTTCAGCAGGTCGACCGTCTTCCACGGCTCGCGCGAACCGAGGATGGTGGCCGGGAAGTTGACGCTGTGGAAGGCGACATTGTCCTTGCCCATGAACTGGACGTAGCGGACGTCCGACGCGCCCTGGTCCAGCCGCCACCAGCGCCTCCAGTCGCCGCCTGTGGCGTCGGCCCACTCCCGCGTGGCGCCGATGTACTCGATGGGCGCGTCGAACCAGACGTAGAACACCTTGTTCTCGAAGCCCGGGCGCGGGACGCCTTCGTAGGCCACCGGCACCCCCCAGGCGAGGTCGCGCGTCACGCCGCGGTCGATCAGCCCCTCGTCCAGGTGCTTGTAGGCGATCGAGCGGGTCAGCATCGGCCAGTCGGCCTTGCTGTCCACCCAGGCGCGGATGTCGTCGGCCAGCACCGATTGACGGACATAGAGGTGGTTGGTGTCTCGCACCTCAAGGTCGCGTGCGCCGGAGATGGTCGAGCAGGGCTCGATCAGCGCCACGGGGTCGAGCAGGCTGCCGCAGTTGTCGCACTGGTCGCCCCGAGCTTTCGGAAAGGCGCAGACCGGGCAGGTCCCCTCCACGTAGCGATCGGGCAGGAAGCGCCCGTCCGCAGGGGAGTAGATCATGCGGTCGGTGCGCTCCTCGATATAGCCGTTGGCCTCCAGTACGTGGGCGAAGTGCTGGGTCAGCGCACGGTTCTGGGGGCTGGAGGAGCGGCCGAACCAGTCGAAGGACAGGGCGTAGGCGTCGCTGATCGCCTGCTGGGCCGTATGCTGCTCGTCGCAGTACTGCGCGATCGGCTGGCCCGCGGCGGCGGCGGCGAGTTCGGCCGGCGTGCCATGCTCGTCGGTGGCGCAGACGTAGAGCACCTCGGCGCCCCGCGCCCGCTGGAAGCGCGCATAGGCGTCCGCCGGCAGCATGGAGCCCGCCAGGTTGCCCAGGTGCTTGATCCCGTTGATATACGGCAGGGCCGAGGTGATCAGTATGCGCGCCATGCGTCTCTCGTCATCGCAAGCGGGCCGTATAGAGCCAGGATCGCGCCGAGTCGCGGGTCGGCGTGGAGAGGAGGGCCTGCAAGTGTCGTCACGCGTGTGCGCCGCGCTTACCGCCATCATGGCCCTGGCGGTAGCTGGGTGCCACCGAGCGGACCGAGCGCCTGAGGCGCCCTCCGCCGGGCCCCTCCCCGCGCGGCGATCGCCTACACCCGCCGAGCAGGCGCTGTTGAGCGACTTGCCGCCGGCCTACCAACAGGCCGACCTGGAGAACGGCCGGCTGCACTTCAACCTGTGCAAGGCCTGCCATACCGTCGTGCAGGGCGGCCCCGACATGGTCGGTCCCAACCTGTACGGCGTATTCGGGCGCAAGGTGGCGAGCCGGCCAAGCTACAGCTACTCGACCGCCCTGTCTGCGAAGGACTGGACCTGGGACGCCGGTCGCCTGGACGGATGGCTGAAGTCGCCCCGCACCTACGTGCCAGGGACGAAGATGACCTTCTACGGCATCCCCGACGACGAGGATCGCCGCGACCTGATCGCCTATCTGAAGATCGCCAGCAGCGGCGGCCCAATGTGACGGTTCCAGGCCGTCCCTTCCGTCTTCCCAGGACGAAGGAGCAGAGGAGCAAGTCTATCATTCGACATAGCCGCGCGATGGGCGGTTTTCCTTCGCCGCGCTTAAGCTCATGTTCACACGGCCAGAAGCATCCTGGCGCGCGACCATCGTGAGACCTGGCCCTGGCCACACCCGCCCAAGACCGCCGCGACCTGATGCTGGAGCTGGCCCGCTCGCCCGCCCCGGCGGATCGCGACCGGCTGCTGCTCGCCCTGGCGGACCTGTGCGAACACAACGCCTGTCAAGACGCCCAAACGGCGCTGCTGGTCCGCGACGTGTTCATGGGCCTGATCGGGCGGGTGGAGCGCGACATTCGCCTGCGTCTGGCCGTCAAGCTGTCCACCGCCGCCTGGGCGCCGCGGGAGCTGGCGCTGACGCTCGCCGACGACGAGATCGACATCGCCCGCCCCATCCTGGCCGGCAGCCCCGTCCTGCGGGACCAGGACTTGATCCGTCTTCTGGTGAAAGCGGCGACCGACCACCAGATCGAGATCGCGCGCCGCCCCGACCTGGGCTCGGCCGTGGTCACCGCGATCCTGGATCAGGCCTCGCCGGAGGTGCTCACAGCGCTCGCGGGCAATCCGAGCGCGCAGGTCACCTCGCTCGCCATGGAACGGCTGGTGACCGCCTCTCAGACGGTGGCGTCGCTCCGCGCACCGCTGTCGCGCCATCCGGAGCTGACGCTGGATCTCGGCGCCATGCTCTACGCCTGGGTGGGCGACGCCCTGCGCGAGGTGCTGAGCAAGCGGTTCGCCGTGGAGGGCGCCCGGTTCGAGGCGGCGGTGGCGCAGGCGGTCGGCGAGGCTTGCGGCGCCCCGGGCGACGGGACGAGCCTGGAGAGCGACGCGCGCGCCGCCATGGACCGACGGGTGGTGGAAAAGCTCAAGTCCGGCGCCCAGCTCCGGCCGGGCCTGCTGATGCGGTCGCTGCGGGACGGTAAGCTGATGCTGTTCACCATCGCACTGGCCGAACTCGGCGGGTTCACTACCGACGAGATCCGCCATGCGCTCGACGCCGACTCGGCCGAACCGCTGGCGCTGGCCTGCGCCGCGGTCGGGGTGGACCGCAGCGCCTTGGCGAGCCTCCTGGCGCTGGTGCGGCCGCTCAACCGCAACCGGCCCGGGCGCGAAGGCGACGCCAGCGTCCTCCATGGCGCCGCGGCCCTGCTCGACCGCAACTCCGCCGCCGCAGCGTTCCGCAAACGGGTCACTGTTTGACAAAGGCCGCCGGCGCCGCCTTGTAGTCCGGCGCTGCAGCGGTCTCGTTCCGCCTACGTGTCCATCCCGGTAGGGCGACAGCTTGTCCTCAGCCACGACCGACATGCGCCTGGCCTTCGCCGCCAGCGATCGTCCTGAAGCGCAGGAGGCGCTGGAACGGCTCGTCACCCGGTACGGCGGTCACCCGCCCGAAGAGGCGGATGTGGTGGTGGCGCTGGGCGGCGACGGCTTCATGCTGGAGGTGCTGCACGCGCGCCTGAGCTCTCGCAGACCGATCTACGGCATGAACCGCGGCTCGGTGGGCTTCCTTATGAACGACTACGCGGAGGACGGCCTGCGCGAGCGGATAGCAGCCTGCGAAAAGGCGGTGATCCACCCGCTCTGCATGGTCGCCATCGACGCCCAGGGCGCCCGGCACACGGGCTTGGCCATCAACGAGGTCTCCCTACTCCGCCAGACGCGTCAGACCGCCAAGCTGAAGATGTCCATCGACGGCAAGGTGCGGATGGAGGAGCTGGTCTGCGACGGCGTGATGGTCGCCACGCCTGCGGGCTCCACCGCCTACAACCTTTCCGCTCACGGCCCCATCATCCCCATGGACGCCCGGGTGCTGGCGCTGACCCCCATCAGCGCCTTTCGCCCCCGGCGGTGGCGCGGCGCCCTGCTGCCGCATACCGCCGAGGTCGTGCTGGAGGTGCTGGAAGCCGACAAGCGCCCGGTAAGCGCGGTCGCGGACAACTACGAGGTGCGAGACGTCCGCCGGGTGGCGATCTCCGAGGCGCGCAACATCGACCTTACCATGCTTTTCGACGCCGGCCGCAGTCTGGAGGAGCGCGTCCTGGCCGAGCAATTCCAAAGCTGAGGACTACGAAAGCGTTCGTTGCTGCACCCAATTTTAAACAAGCTTGTGGATAGTTGGCTCTAAGTTTCGCGTCAGGGTCCGTCATGTCCCAGCCCACATCCCGCCAAGGCCAGGTCTTCGCCGCTCCGACCACCCTGCGCGATCGTCTTGGTCCGCGGTTCGGGCGGATCGATCCCGACGCGATCGCCAAGGCCGAAGCCGCCCTGAAGGGCCTGTCATCTCAGTTCGGCCAATGGCTGCAGGACGAGGTCGGCAAGTTGGACAGCGCTCGCGAGGCCATCCGCACCAGCGGGACCAACCGCGCCACCATCGATCAGCTGTTCACCCGCGCCCACGACCTGAAAGGTCTTGGCGCGACCTACGAGTTCCCCATCGTCTCCCGGGTGGCCGGCTCGCTCTGCAAGCTGCTGGGCGACGGCGACGTGCGGCTGACCACGCCCATGGCCCTGGTCGACGCCCACATCCACGCGATCAAGGCCGCAGTGCGCGACAATATCCGCGACAGCGACAATCCGGTCGGCCATGCCCTGGCCAGCGAACTGGAACGCCATACGGCCGACTACCTGGCCGCCCGGGGCTGAACCCGGCGGCCCTCAGCCCGCAGCGCGCTCGCGCTCCCCATCGTAGGGACCGCGGCGGAGCGCCGCTGCGATCGCCTCGGCCGCAGTGGACGCGCCTTGCAACACCTTCAGGCAATGGCGCGTCGGGGTCATCAGCCGGCGCCTCTCGTCGCGGAGAAGTTCAGCCGGACGCGCCCAGCCGAGCTGTTCGAACTCAGCACAGATCAGCGTCGCCTCCGCCTCGTAGGTCGAGGCCTCGACGAGGAAGAAACAGGTGTCAAACCGGTAAGGTGCGCCGGTGGGGGTGATCCAGTGGGCGAACGGCGTCAGCCGCTGCAGGTCCAGCGGTCGCGCCCAGCGCGCGCTTAGATCGGCGAAGACGGTTTCGCCGGCTTCGACCGCCAGACGCGCGCGGGCGACGTCGACGTCCTGCGGCGGCCCCTCGCCCCCGGCGCAGACGAACACCCCCGTCTCCTCGAAGGTCTCACGCAGGGCGGCGTAGGCGGCCGTGCGGAGCGCATCGCCGGCGTCCGGCCAGTCCGCGTCCTGAGGCTCCAGCTTGCCTCCAGGAAAGACGGTGGCGCCCGGAAAGGCGCGGGTGGCGGGAGAGCGCCGACCGACGAGCACTTCCACGCCGTCCCTATCGCGCAGCAGCAGCAGGCTGGCTGCGGCCTGAGGTTGGGCTGGCGAAGACGTGGACGCTATGTCGGACATGGGGCGAAATGGGCTTAGCTGCGGCTGCACCCAGCTCCAAGCCTGTAGTGCGCCCTGGTGGCGGAAGCCGGTTCGTCCCGGAAGCCCAGCGCCAGCCAGCCGCTGGCTCTTCTCCTCGATCGATCCTGAGCAAGGTGGCGGAGGGCCGCCTACGCCTCAGCCGGCGAGGGCGGCGGCGAGACGCTCCGGCGGCGCCTGATCCAGCCGGTCCATGCGGTCGAGCAGGTAGTCGACCTCATCGCACTCGGCGGTTTCCTGGGTGAGGAAGCGCTCCAGCATGCGTTGCTGGAAGCGCGGCAGATCGAACTCGCCACCCTCCTGCTGCAGGGCGTGATAGGTGTCCACGCCGACACGAAACGCGGGATAGAGGCTCTCAGGCAAGCCTGCGCGGTTGTAGACGGCCTGCAGTCCCAAGGGGCCCGCGTCATGGATCATCATCCAGGCGCGGTGGTGGGCGACGCCTGAGCGCTCCGCCATCGCCCACACGAAAAAGCGCATATGCCCCGGAGCCACCGCACGCCGCCGCAGCGAGGGCGTCAGCCGCTCCTCCGCGTGCAGGTGC
>CAXTRP010000061.1:9810-10738 GCA_964246615.1 uncultured Caulobacteraceae bacterium
CGGTGAAGGCCTTCAGGTCGACCGCGCGGCCAGCCTGGTCCACCAAGTCCACCGTGGCCCGCTCCCGGGCGCCGATGGCGATGCTGAGCGCCGTCTCCGGCGAGAGCTGGTGACGGTCGACCAGCTGCTGGCGCACCGCCTCGCTGACTCGGCTGACCAGCCGCTCGCTGACGGCGGCGGGCAGCATCTTGCGGAGCGCCATGGCGCTGGCCAAAGCCTCGCTGGAGGCGAACCGGTCGATGGCGGAGGTGAGCGCGTCCTCGGTGAAGCGGGCGTTGTCGTTGGCGCAGGCGGTCTTCACCGCCTCCTCGCCCGCATGGCGCACGAGTGCGGTGGTGACCACCTCGGACAGCGCCGGACGGCGGGCGACAGCCAGCTGCTTGACCGAATCAGGCAGCTTGACGATCTCGGCTAGGTCTTCGTCGGTGAGGACGGGAGAAAAGGTCAGCACGGGCGTGGCCACGCTATCCACGTCGTGAGCCAGACGGACCGCCACGTCGCGCGGCAGTTCGCGCGACATCTTCAGCGTGACCGCCAGCGCCCGACGCACCAGCTCTGCGGCGTCCAGCGCCATCAGCCTCAGCACTTCGGCCGCAGCCTCCCGCTCCTCGTCCGGTATGCCGGCGTCGATGCGGCGGCAGAGCTTGTGCGCAGCGATGGCGCGCTCGTCCGCCGTCGCGCCCCGCACCAGCGTGCGGATATCCTCTGTCGTCAGGGCTGAACGCACGGCCGCCATGAACTTGGCCTCCGACCAATGTCACCGGCTGCCATCATGGCGATTCGGCGTTAACGATCATTTACTAAGCCGGACGGATCAGCGACGCGGCGTCACGTCCGCCGCCGACAAAGCGCTCAGCATCTCGGAAGAGAACATCGAGCCGACCGGCGAGTGCGTGTCGGAAGGGCCGTCCGGCGTGGTCAGGATGAG
>CAXTRP010000062.1:0-10732 GCA_964246615.1 uncultured Caulobacteraceae bacterium
CACGCCTGTCGTCATCCTGGACCGCCCTCAGCTGGCGGAGAACATCGGCGCGGTGGCCCGGGCCATGGCCAACTTCGGCCTGGCCGAATTGCGGCTGGTCAGCCCGCGGGACGGCTGGCCGCAGAAGCGGGCCTGGGTCTCGGCTTCCGGGGCGGACTGGCCGTTGAACGACGCCCAGGTGTTCCGGACCGTGGCCGAGGCGGCGGCCGACCTGCAGCTCGTCTACGCCGCCACCGCCCGGCCCCGCGAGACCCACCTGCCGGTGCTCACTCCGCGCCAGGGCGCGGTCGGGCTGCAGGCCGCGACGGCGCAGGGCCTGCGCACCGCCTGGCTGTTTGGGGCCGAGCGCGCGGGGCTTAAGACCATGGACATCGCGCTGTGCCACGGCATCGTCACCATCCCCATCGATCCCAGGTTCCACTCCCTGAACCTCGCCCAGGCGGTAGTGGTGAACGCCTACGAGTGGTGGACCTCCGCTCCGGACGTCACGCTCCCGCGGCTGATCGGAGAGGCGGCGCCTGCGGACGGCGCCATGATGATGGGCGTCTACGAGCATCTGGAGGGCGAGCTTGAGCGCTCCGGCTTCTTCTTCCCGCCGGAGAAGAAGCCCTCCATGCAGCGCAACCTGCGCGTGGCGCTCGGCCGCGCGCGCTTCACCGAGCAGGAGGCGAGGACCTTCCGCGGCGTGATCACCGCGCTGGTGAGGGGGCGAGGGCGAACGTTGGCCAAGCTGGCGGCAGATGACCCTGGCAGCGGCCGCGAGGGCGGCGGCTAAAGCAGGACGATCCTGCTCAGATCCATTCCTGCTTTCCGTCTTTGCCCGGACTTGTTCCGGGCATCCAGGGCGCGCCCTTAAACCGGCAGGTCGCCGCGCTTTGGACCTCAGGGACAAGCCCTGGAGAGACGGGGAAAAAAGGCGGCGCCGTCTAGGCTCGTCCCGCTACAAGCTGGGCGGCGTTCGCTGCAGGCTCTCCGTGAGCCGTCCCGCCAGGGCGTCCTCGATCAGGGCGAGGGTGCGGTCCATCCCGAAGATCGCGACGAAGGAGCCGAAGCGGGGTCCTTGCGGCTGGCCGAGCAGCACTTCGTAGAGCGCGCCGAACCAGCTGCGCAGCGGCTCGAAGCCCGCGGCCTTGCCGGCCTCATACACCTCGAACTGGATCGACTCCGCATCCGCGCTTGGCGGCAGGGTGCGGAGGCGTGCGGCCAAATCCTGGAACGCGCTCCGCTCGCGGGCGTCAGGCGCCCGGAAGCGCTTGTTCGGGCGGACGAAGTCTTCGTAGTAGTGCATCGCCCCATCGGTCATGCGATCGAGCAGGGGCTGGGTCTGCGGCGTCGCGCCGGGGCTGTAGCGATCGATGAAGCCCCATAGGATCGACTTCTCCGACGCTCCCGAAGCAGACACCAGGTTCAGCAGCAGGGCGAAGCTCACCGGCGAACCCAGCGGCGGGACAGCGCCCTGGTGGACGTGCCAGACCGGGTTGTCGATCTGCTTGGCCGGGTCCTGCGCGGCGTAGGCGTCCAGGCTCTGCAGGTAGTCGTCGACGGCCTTGGGGATCACGTCGAAGTGCAGCCGCTTGGCGGCCTTGGGCGAGGGGAACAGGTAGTAGGCCAGGCTCTCCGACGGCCCGTAGCGCAGCCATTCCTCCATCCCAAGGCCGTTGCCCTTGGACTTGGAGATCTTGGCGCCCTCGGCGTCCAGGAACAGCTCGTAGGTGAAGCCGTCCGGCGGCGTTCCGCCCAGGACCTTGCAGATGCGGTTGGAGACCTTGACGGACTCGATCAGGTCCTTGCCGCTCATCTCGTAATCGACGCCCAGCGCCACCCAGCGCATGGCCCAGTCCGGCTTCCACTGCAGCTTGACCGCGCCGCCGGTGACCGATGTCTCAGTGCGGGTCCCGTCCTCGTCCTCGAACACGATGGTCCCGCGCGCCACGTCACGCTCCAGCGTTGGAACCTGCAGCACCCGCCCGGTCGTGGGGCTGATCGGCAGGAAGGGCGAATAGGTGGCGCGGCGATCCGGACCGAGCGTCGGCAGCATCACCGCCTGGATGTCGTCGAACCGCTCCAGCGCCAGGCGCAGCGTGTCGTCGAACAGGCCCGAGCGGTAGGCGGCGGTCGAGGACTGGAAGCGGTACTCGAACCCGAACTGATCCAGGAAACGGCGCAGCCTGGCGTTGTTGTGGGCGCCGAAGCTCTCGTGCTCGCCAAAGGGGTCGCGGACGGCGGTGAGCGGCTTGCCCATGTCCTCTTCCAGCCAATCCTGGTGCGGCAGATTCGGCGGGGCTTTGCGCAGGCCGTCCATGTCGTCGCTGAAGCAGATCAGCTCGGTAGCGAGGCGGTCGTCGGTGAGCGCGCGGAAGGCGTTGCGCACCATGGTGGTCCGAAGCACCTCCTGGAACGTGCCCAGGTGGGGAAGGCCTGAAGGGCCGTAGCCCGTCTCCAGCCGCACGACGGAGGCGGTCAGCGCGGGGAAGCGATCCACCGCCGCCGCCGCCACTCCGGCGGCGAACAGTCGGCCGGCCTCTTGCTGGTCGGCGGCGTCGAGACGCAGCCGCAGCACTCGATGCAGCAGCTGGCGTCCCTGCTCGAACGGCCAACTCCGGGCGTCGTGGGCGAGAGGTGCGAGGCCTTGCAGCATGGGGTGGCGATAGGGGGGCGAGGCGACGCGGTCAACGCCGCTACGCCGGTGCTCAGAAGGGCGGCATCAGCAGTTCGCGGGCGCGGGTGGCGTCCAGGTCCATCTGGGCCACCATGGCGTCCAACGTGTCGAAACGCTGGTCGCCGCGCACCAGATCGGTGAGTTCGACCTCAAGGGTCTGGCCGTAGAGGTCCTCGTCGAAGTCGAAAAGATGCACCTCCAGCCGCTCGTCCACCCCATCCACCACCGTGGGCCGACGCCCGATGTAGCCGACGCCCGCCACTTCGCGCCCGTCGGCGAGGCGCGTGCGCGCCGCGTAGATGCCAAACGCCGGGCGCACGTAATCCTCAAGCGCAATGTTGGCGGTGGGGAAGCCGATGGTGCGGCCGAGCTGGTCGCCGTGCACCACCACGCCTTCGATGGCGAACGGCCGGCCGAGCAGGCGGGCGGCGCCGCGCGGATCGCCGTTGCGCAGCGCCTGACGCACCGCACTGGAGGAGCACTTCTCCCCCGATGGATCGGAAACGGGGGAGGCGATCGACACGCCGAAGCCGAAGCGCTCCCCATACGTCCGAAGCGTCTGCGGATCGCCGGTGCGGCCCCTGCCGAAACTGACGTCGAAGCCCGCGGCCACATGCTGGGCGCCCAGCCCCTCGGCCAGCACCTCGCGCGCGAAGGCCTCGTCGGTGAGATCGGCGAGCGCTGCGTCGAAGGGGAGGATATGCAGCCGATCGACGCCGAGGTCCGCCAGCACCCGTCCGAGCTGGTCCGGCGTCAGCAGGCGGAACGGCTCGGCGTCCGGGTTGAACCAGCGCCGCGGGTGCGGCTCGAAGCTGACCACCGCCAGGGGCGTGCGCAGGCTGGCCGCGGCTTTCGCGGCGTCGGCGATCACCTGGCGGTGGCCGCGGTGCACCCCGTCGAAGTTGCCGAGCGCGATGGCGCCGCCGCGCTGGTCGGGCGCCAGGCCGCGCCAGCCGTTGATGATATGCAAGGACACGCGGGGGAAACCTCTTGAGCCTCAGCGCGCTCGGGGCTCGGCGCGGGGAGCGCGAAGGATCGCCTCGCCCTCTAGCACCGTCTTGCCCTTCACCGAGCAACGGGTGGTGAGCCGCACGTGACCGGCCTTCACGTCGATCTCCGACACCTCCACACGGGTCAGCACCTCGTCGCCGATGCGTACCGGGCGCTTGAAGGTCAGACTCTGGGATACGTAGATCGCTCCCGGTCCCGGGAGCCTCTCGCCTAGCAGCGCCGATATCCAGGCGCCGAGCAGCATGCCGTGCGCGACCCTGCCGCGAAAAGGTGTCGTTTCGGCGAACGCCTCGTCCATGTGCAGCGGATTGTGGTCGCCGGAAACATCGGCGAAGTCGGCAAGGTCGACGGGCGTGACGGTGCGCAGCCGCTCGGCGAACTGACCGACGGTCATCGCCTCCAACACCAGGCCCGCCGGGGGCTGTTGCGCCATCGCGTCCTCACGCCGTTCGAAGCTCTCATAGCGCGCCGGCGCCGCAGGTGCGAGACCGCGCGCAACTTGTCCCAGGCGTCTCTTTGGAGCCGATCGCTTGGTGGAGCGTTTCAAGCCGCAAGGAGGACCTTTGGTCCGGAGGAATATGATGCGCAAGACAGTGACAGCGGGAGCGGCGGCGGCTTTGGCGCTGACGGCGTCCCTGGGAATGGTTGACGTGGCGGCGGCCCAGCGTGGCGGCGGTCACGGCGGCGGCGGCTTTCATGGTGGAGGCGGTTACGGCGGCGGCTTCCATGGCGGCGGCGGTTACGGCGGCTATCGGGGCGGTGGATACGGCGGCTATCGCGGAGGGTACGGCGGGTACGGGCGTGGCTATGGCTACGGTTACGGCCGTGGTTATGGCGGATACGGTTACGGCCTCTACGGCGGCCTGGCCGGTTTCGCCGTCGGGTCCGCGATCGCCAGCAGCTATTACCCGTACTACGGCTACGGTTACGGTGGTTATGGATACGGCGGCGGCTATGGCTACCCTTACGGTGGGTATGGCTACCCCTACGGTGGGTACGGCTACGGCGGCTGGTAGTCGCCGATCGACCCTCCCAGTCTCAGGCTAAAGGAAATCCCTCGTGACCTTGTCACGGGGGATTTTTCTATGTTCTGCGCTCCTGTCCGAGCCGGCTATCGACTGGACTTGATCTCAGCGCTCCGCGCTAGCGGCGTTCAGCAGCCGCAGGAATAGTTCATTGATCCGTTGGGATAGCCCTGCGGCGCCTGTCCGGCCATGAAGCTCAGGTCGGGCGTCTCGGCATAGCCATTATAGCCGTAGGCGTAGGCCCCTTCCCCTCGGCGTTCGTAGTCGCCCGCCGTCGAGGCAGGGGCGCCATCCGATCCGACGTATACGTAGCTTCCATCGCCGTAATCTCCTTGCGGCGCGTACCCACCGTAGCCGCCTGCATTTCCGGGATATCCGGCTGCATAGCCGTCGCCGTAGCCGCCTTGATCATAACCGTATCCGCCGGTGCCGAGGTCGTCTCCGTACGCGCCGTAATCCCCCGCAAGCAGGCCGATACCTGCGCCGTAACCGAAGCCGCGCGCAAAGCCGTCCCGCTCCCGGCCGTATCCATAGCCGTGACCTTGGTAGCCCCGATTTGCGTAACCCTGGTTCCCATAGTTGCGGCCGACATAGCTCTGTCCGCCACCGCGCCCACCGTAAGGCTGGCCATAGCTCTGACCGCCATACGCCCGGCCGCCATAGCCGCTGCCGGGCGATACCTGGCGGCCATATGCGCCCTGGGACGCTCCGGAATGGTCGAAGCCCCAGGCGCGGGGGCCGCCGCTGTATGACGAGAAGCCGCCGGATCGGAAACTGGAGCGTCCGCCCGAGCTCGCCGTCGCAAACGCGCTGCTGTGCGCCTGCGCGCTGGAGGCGGCCACCGCACTCCCGCGTGCGCCGCCGCGTCCGCCGTAGCCGCCGGCCTGCGCTGCGCCCGCCGAGGCCAGCAGAGCAGCACCGAAGATGATCACAGCGCGCATGCCGCACTCCTTCTGGATCGCAAACGGCTCGTTCCGCTAGGGTTGAGCCTGATCGTCCAGAGCAGCCTTGCGCCTTGAGGCCGCGGTCGGCGCGGACTTTCAACCGCGGGGGGAAAGCGGAACGGATTGAAAACAGAGGGCGCAGGGCTATCTATATCTGCGTCGAGGCGCCGCACGCCGATCCCGGGTGCAGCGCCTCAGGCGAAGTCGCTTGAAAGAGGACTTTGGCGATGACCACCCGGACCCTGGTGTTCGACGGCCCGTTCCTGCTTGGTTTCGAGCCGACGCGGGCCTTGATCGAGCGGGCCGCGAAAGCGGCTGCGGAAGGCTATCCGCCCTACAACGTAGAGCAGGTCGCTCCCGACCGGATTCGGATCATCATGGCGGTGGCGGGCTTCTCGCCCGGCCAGCTCCAGGTGACGGTGGAGGACAACCAGCTGCTGGTCACCGGCCAGCGCGACAGCGACGGCAAGGACGAGGCGAGCTATCTGCATCGCGGGATCGCGGCCCGCGGCTTCCGGCGCACCTTCGTCCTGGCGGACGGGATGGAGGTGGAGGGCGCCATGCTTGAGCACGGCTTGCTCCACCTCGATGTGGTTCGTCCCGAGCCCGAGCGATCGATCAAGCAAATCCCCATTCGCACGCCCGGCTGACCGGCGGCTCGTGTGGACGTTCAATTTTTGAAGGAGGCGGTCTATGATGACGCACTCGTTGACTAACGAAGCTTTCGCCGCGCTGGGAGCGCCCGACCTGGTCTATGTCCGGCCCGTGAAGGCCGAAGACGTGCTCGCCAGCGCACCGCTCCAGGTCCGCAACGACATCGAGGTCACGCCTGACCAGATCCTCTACGCGGTGCATGGCGCCGACGGGGCGCGCCTGGCCGTGCTGTCGGATCGGGCGTCCGCCTACGCTGTGGCCCTGGCCAACGAACTGGCTCCCGTTTCCGTGCACTGACGCGGAGCGGTTTACGCCGCGGTCGTGGCGCTTTCCTGCGACAGCAGGGCGTAGATGGCGTCGGTCGTATGCGCCTGGCGGAGCTGTTGACGCAGTTCCGCCTGGCGAAACGCCCGGGAAACGCGCGCCAGTGCGCGCAGGTGCTCCACCCCCGACCCTTCCGGAGCGAACAGGCCCAGCAACAGGTCCACCGGCTGATCGTCCACGGCATCGAAGTCCACGGGGGTCTCCAGCCGCACGAAAACGGCTCGCAGGCCCAAGAGCCCCGGAATGCGGGCATGGGGCAGCGCCACGCCCCGACCCATACCGGTGGACCCCTCCGCCTCCCGCGCGAGCATCAGCTCAAGGATGTCCGCCGAGGGGTGCTTCAGCGCTCGTCCCGATAGGGTGGCGAGTTCCGCCAGCGCCTGGCGCTTGCTGTCCGCGCCGAGGCGCAACGCGATGGCGTTTGGCGCCAGCCATTGGCCGATATCCATCGCGCAGCGTCTTTCCCGGCCGTCTCGCGCCACCATAGGCGAGGGCGCGGCGCGGCGCATATCACATCTGAGCGTGTTCGGGCGAGGCCGCCTGCGCCATCGGCGTGCGCTCCGGATCGATCCAGCCGATGTTGCCGTCGCCTCGACGATAGACCACCGACAGGCCCCCGTGCGCGGCGTTGCGGAACAGCACCACCGGCGATCCGGACAGGTCGAGCTCCATGACCGCCATGGACACCGTCTGGGTCTTCACGGCGGCCTGAGCCTCGGCGATGATCATGGCGGCGGGTGCACCGGCCCCGGCCGAGCCGTCCGCCCCCCACTCCTCGTCGAAGTCGTCCTCGTCCTCAGGCGCCCGCAACACGGTGAGCGCGGCCATCTCCGGGGCGCCCTTTGCGGCGCCGTTGGCGTGGTGGTTCACCAGGCGACGCTTATAGCGCCGGATGCGCGTCTCGACCTTGGTCAGCGCCGCGTCGAAGGCTGCGTGGGCGTCGCCGCCCTGGCCCCGGGACACCAGCTGCTGGCCCGTGGCGAGAAGCACCACCACGTCGACGCAGAAGCCGTGGCCATCACGGATGACGGTGACGTCTGCGCTGCCACCCTTGTCGAAATACTTGCCGACACCGCCGATCAGCTCCTCGGTGATCCGGGTTCGAAGCGCGTCTCCCACCGCCATGTGTCGGCCGGAGACCTGCACGGGCATGGCGGCCGTGGTCGAGGGGGCGGTGGTCGCAGGCATTCGCATCCATCCGTAAACTGAGGTTCGCAGCGGACGGCGGAGACGTCGCCCGCACGATCACCAACGTTCCGCCCGGGGTGGGGTTCAGGTCAAGGGGGCTGCTGCGGCGGGGCGGCGTGCGAACGTCAGGGCCGCCCTGTGGCCGCGCGCGAGACGCTCCAGACGCCCATGTCGCGTCCAGACCGGCTGTTCCCGGGTGTCAGCCAGTAGCGACGGCGTGGCGCCGCCGCTCCACCGATGACGGGATGCGCATGGCTTCGCGGTACTTGGCCACGGTGCGGCGGGCGATCTCCACGCCCGTCTCCTTTAGGATCTCCACGATCCGGTCGTCGGAGAGCACGCCGTCGCGGTTGTCCTGTTCGGTGTCGATCAGCCCGCGGATCCGGTGGCGCACGGCTTCGGCCGAATGGGCCTCGCCGCCGTCGGAGGAGGCGATGGAGGAGGTGAAGAAGAACTTCATCTCGAACACGCCGCGCGGCGTCGCCAGGTACTTGTTGGAGGTGACGCGGCTGACGGTCGACTCGTGCATGCCGATGGCGTCGGCCACGGTTTTCAGGTTCAGCGGGCGAAGGTGCTCCACGCCGAGCGCCAGAAAGGCGTCCTGCTGACGCACGATCTCGGAGGAGACCTTCAGGATCGTGCGAACACGCTGGTCCAGGCTCTTCACCAGCCAGTTGGCCTGGGCGTGGCAGTCGGCGACGAAGGTCTTCTCAGCATCGCTGCGCGCCCCCGCGGACACCCGGGCGTGATAGCGGCGGTCGAGCAGCACCCGCGGAAGGGTGTCGGCGTTCAGCTCCACCCGCCACAGGCCAAGGCCGTCGGCGCGCACGAACACGTCTGGCGTCACCGCCTGCACCGGCTCGCCGCCGAAGGCTGAGCCTGGCCTGGGCGTCAGCGCCCGCACCTCGGCCATCATCTCGCGCAGATCCTCGTCGTCCACCCCGCAGAGCCTGCGAAGCGCCGCCATGTCGCGCCGGGCCAGCAGCGGCAGGTTGTCCACCAGCGCCTGCATGGCCGGATCCAGCCGGTCGCGCTCGCGCAGCTGCAGCATCAGGCACTCGCGCACGTCCCGGGCGAAGACCCCGGTGGGGTCCAGCCCCTGCAGGCGGTCCAGTACGCCCTCCACGCGCAGGATCGGGCAGCCAAGCCGTTCAGCCACGTCCTCGACGGCCACGCGCAGGTAGCCTCCGTCGTCCACCGCGTCGGTCAGCACGGTCGCGACGGCGGCGTCCGCGGGGCCGAGCGCCAGGAGCGCGATCTGGCCGTTCAGGTGCTCTTGAAGGGTGGGCGCGCGTTGCGCGTTGGCGGATGCGTCCTCGCCATCGCCCTCAAAGGCTCCCTTGGCGGCCTTGGACCAGTCGCTCGCCGCGCCGGCCTCGGCGCCCTCCGCCGGTGGGGCGTCGCCGCAGGTCCGGTCGCCGGGGGAGGCGTCCACGTGGATGTCGTCGGGGCGGGCGTCCAGGTCGCTCTCCACCGCCCCGCCCGGAGCGCTGTCGGCGAGCGCAGCGCGTTCGGACGGGTCCGAAGCGAGGTCTGCGTCGGGACCCCCGTCTTCGCCTTCCGGCTCGTCCCGGGCGAGCAGGGGATTGCGCTCGAGTTCCGCCTCCACGAAGGCGTCAAGCTCGATGTTGGAGAGCTGCAGCAGCTTGATGGCCTGCTGCAGCTGAGGCGTGATGACAAGGCTCTGGCCTTGCCGGAACTCGAGACGTGGGCTGAGCGCCATCCGTGGCCCTCCTGACCTGGAACTTGCTTCAGCCTAGCCCCGGCATTCCCACGAAACGGTTAATCCAGGCGCACGCCAATTCTCGTCGGCGGCTCGCCGCCTACTGGCCCTGGTCGCTCGAGCCTTCCGAGCGCTCTGAGCGCTCGCCGCCGTAGCCCCGCGACCGGCTTCGATAGCCGCTCTCTCCACCGCCGCTGGCTTCGGCCTGTTCGCGCGACTTCTGCTCGTTCCAGTAATCCATGCCGGTGGACGGCTTGAACACCGTCCGCGGCGCACCCTCGCGGTTGAACACGGCGAACAGGTTGGCCTTGGGGTCGTAGAGCAGCTTGTCGCCGTTCGCCCGGGCGATCTTGAGCGTGCCGGCCGGCGGATGGTCGCCGAAGCGATGCACCTTGGTCAGGAAGTCGTCTAGCGTCTTGGAGCCGAGGTCCGGCCCGGCTCGTTCGAAGTGGTATTCCGCGTTTTCCTTGGCGGAGTGGCTGCGGTTCTCGCTCCACATGGGTTCGCCGTGGAACATCGGAACCGGGCCGCGGTCCGCCCGCTCGCCGTAGCCGGAGCCGTACCCGCCGGCGCCTCGTCCACTCCGCTCGCTGGCGTAGGCGCGGTCGCCCCCGCCCGCACCTCCGGCCGGAGCGGCGGCCCCGCTGCTGTCGCTGTTGCGGCTGCATCCGGCCATCGCCAAGCCTGCGCAGGCGGCCAGCATCGCCAGACTGGCGCAGCGCCCGGCTGTTGCACCCATCATCTCAGACCCCCGATCACATCCCCAGGTCGGCGTCACCCGACAACAAACCGTAACGCGAAATCCGGTGGCCTGTCTTGTACTTTCCGCAAGCCTGTGGGACGCGCTGAGGCTCTAGTTCGGGGGACCTCGACGCGTGGGCGGCAAGCGTATCCTGCTCATCGTCGGCGGCGGCGTGGCGGCCTTCAAGGCGCTTGAGCTGGCGCGCCTGCTGACAAAGCGTGGCGTGGCCGTGCGACCGCTGCTGACCCGCAGCGGCGCCCAATTCGTGACGCCGCTGTCGCTGTCGGCACTATGTGGGGACAAGGTCTATCAGGACCTGTTCTCCCTCACCGACGAGGCGGAGATGGGTCACATCGAGCTGTCGCGCTCGGCCGACCTGATCGTGGTGGTTCCCGCCACCGCCGACCTGATGGCCAAGGCGGCCGCAGGGCTCGCCGACGACCTCGCCTCGACCACGTTGCT
>CAXTRP010000063.1:0-10600 GCA_964246615.1 uncultured Caulobacteraceae bacterium
CCCAGATCACCTCGACCTTTGGGTTGGCGAACAGGCGGTCCTGCAGGATGCGTTCGGCGCGCAGCTCGCCCTTGCGATGGACCAGCGTCACCTTGGATGCGAAGCTGGTGAGGAACAGCGCCTCCTCGACCGCGGTGTTGCCCCCGCCGATCACGGCCACCGCCTTGCCACGGTAGAAGAAGCCGTCGCAGGTGGCGCAGGCCGAAACGCCCGCGCCGCGGTATCGCGTCTCGCTGGGAAGGCCCAGCCACTTGGCCTTGGCGCCGGTGGTGATGATCAGGGTCTCGGCCAGCAGGGCGGCCCCGCTGTCCAGGCTGATCCGGAACGGACGGGCGGACAGGTCCACCGCGGTCACCATGTCCTCGATGAACTCGGTCCCCACGTGTTCGGCCTGGCTGCGCATCTGCTCCATCAGCCAGGGACCCTGGATCACCTCGGCGAAGCCTGGGTAGTTCTCCACGTCGGTGGTGATGGTCAGCTGGCCGCCGGGCTCCAGCCCCGACACGACGACAGGGTTCAGCGCGGCGCGCGCAGCATAGATCGCAGCGGTGAGCCCGGCCGGCCCGGACCCCAGGATGGCGACGCGGACGGGATGGGGATCGGGGCTCATGGCGGCTCTCGAGGCGGATGCGGACGACTGGGACGCCTCCATGTAGGGACGGGGACGCCGCGCCGCGCGGCATTGCACACCGTCGCGCCCGCTGCTAGCCGTTCGACCGGGGCGCCAAGCTGCTGCGGGGCCGCTGGGGAAACCGACGTACGCCATGAGCTTCTACGCGACTTCCGGGCGCAAGCGGCGCGGCGTGGTGTTCGACCTGCTGTCCTTCGACCGCCTGCTCACCGGCCCCCTGATCCACCTGATCTACTGGGGCGGCCTGGCCATGGTGCTTCTGGTAGGCTTTGGAACCATCGGGGCGGCGGTGGGCCTGGCGCTCCGCAACATGAGCCTTGAGGGCCTGTTGCTTGCGGTCCCCGCTGTCGTCGCCGCCTTCCTGACCATGGCGGTGCTGGCTCTGCTCTGGCGGGCGGGATGCGAGTTCTTCCTGGCCGTGTTCAGCATCGCCGAGGACCTGCACGCCTTGCGGACCGACGCAGACAAGGACCGCATCGTCGTCCCCAAGCCCGCCGGCCGCTGACCGCTCGACCTGACCCGACCTCCATCGCTGCCCATGGGGATACGGCAAGTTAAGCATTAACCGGCAAGGTCCTAGCCGCTCCTTTCCAGCACGGCCGGGCCTTTCATGTTCCAGATCATCGGCGTGGTTCTGCTGTTCGGCCTGGTGTTCGGCAGCTTCCTCATGTCGGGCGGCAATCTCGGCGTGATCATCGAGGCGGCCCCGCACGAGCTGATGGCCATTCTGGGCGCCGGCGTCGCCTCCTACCTGATCTCCAACTCCATGGGCGTGATCAAGGCCACGGCCGGCGGCTTCGGCAAGATCTTCAAGGGGCCGAAATGGAAGGCGGCGGACTACACCGACCTGCTCTCCCTGCTCTTCGTGCTCACCAAGATGATGAAGACCAAGGGCGTGATCGCGGTGGAGAGCCACATCGAGAAGCCGGCCGAAAGCACCATCTTCTCCAAGTACCCCAAGGTGGTGAAGGACCACTTCGCCGTAGACTTCATCTGCGACACGCTGCGCATGATGACCATGAACCTGGAGAACCCACATCAGGTCGAAGACTGCATGGAGCGGCAGCTGGAGAAGCACCACCACGAGGCGGTGGGCCCCGCCGGCGCCTTGCAGAGCCTGGCCGACGCGCTTCCGGCGCTGGGCATCGTGGCCGCGGTGCTCGGCATCATCAAGACCATGGGCGCCATCACCCAGCCGCCGGAGATCCTCGGCCAGATGATCGGCAGCGCGCTGGTGGGCACCTTCCTCGGCGTGTTCCTGGCCTACGGGCTGGTGGGTCCGATGGCCACCCGGCTGAAGGCCGTGGTGGACGAGGAGGCCGCCTTCTACGCCATCATCCGCTCGGTGCTGGTCGCCCACCTGCACGGCAACGCCGCCCAGATCTCGGTGGAGATCGGCCGAGGCGTTGTGCCCACCGCTGCCCAGCCGAGCTTCGCCGACCTTGAGCAATCGCTCACCAACATGCCCGCAGAGGCCGCGTAAATCGGCCGCAGAAACGCAGATCACGCTTGCGTGTTCAGCCATCCGTGCATAATGGGCTTAGCGCTGCAGGGCCTCGGCCTTCATTTCGACGGGGTCCCCGGCGTGGTGAAGAGAGGGCTTGCGATCAGGCGCTCTTAAACCTCCTTCAGGGGACCAGAAACCAAATGACCTCGATCCGTAAGATCCTGCTGGCCGGCGTCGCCGTTGCTTCGCTCGGCGTCGCCGCCTGCGGCCACAAGGACTCCACCAACGAGACGTCCAACACCGCGACCACCGACACGACCACGACCACGACTCCGGACAACGCGATGGCGTCCAACACCACCACGACCACGACCAACGACACCGGCGGCGGCAACATGACCACCTCCACCACCAACACCTCGTCGAACGCCCAGTAAGCGCTTCGACCTCGTCGATGGAGGGGCCGCCCGGTTGGGCGGCCCTTTTTCGTTGGGGCCTGCTTCAGTGTCGAACGAGGCTGATCCTCCGTCAGAGGTGGCGTGGGACGATCGCGGACCCCGCTCCGTCCGCTATGACGACATCTACTTCTCGCGTGAGGATGGCTTGGCCGAGAGCCGGACCGTCTATCTTCAGGGATGCGGGTTGCCCGACGCGTGGGCCGGACGCGCCCGCTTCACAGTGGCGGAGCTGGGCTTTGGGACCGGCCTGAACGTCGCGGCCCTGCTCGAGCTCTGGCGTCACACCTCCCCACCGGCCAGCCGCCTGTCTGTCTTCTCGGTAGAGGCGCACCTGATGTCCCCGCAGGACGCGGCGCGCGCTCTGGAACGCTGGGGCGGCGAACTTGGCGAAGCCGTGCAGGCGCTGCTCGCCGGCTGGCCGCCGCCCCGACAGGGTTTCCACCGCATCGACCTGCCCCGCTTCCGAGCGACGCTCGATCTCTACGTCGGCGACGTCGGCGAGGCGCTGCAGCGCTGGAGCGGCCCGGCCGACGCCTGGTTCCTCGACGGGTTCGCGCCTGCGCGCAACCCGCAGATGTGGCGCGACGACATCCTTGCCGCCGTCGCCCGGCTGAGCGCGCTGCACTCGCTACGTTCACGGTCGCGGGGCAGGTGCGTCGCGGGCTGCAGGCCGCGGGCTTCGAGGTGGCCAGGCGGCCCGGCTACGGCGCCAAGCGAGAGCGCCTGGAAGGCCGCCTAGCCTCCAAGGCCCACGGACCGAGCGTTGGACGACGCTGCCGCCATGTGGCCGTCGTCGGAGGCGGGATCGCCGGGGCCGCCCTGGTGCGCGCGTTCCACAATGCGGGGATCGCCTGCACCCTGGTGGAAGCCTGTAGCGCGGGGGCTGGCGCGTCCGGCAATCCCGCCGCCCTGGTCACGCCCCGCCTGGACGCCGGCTTCGGAACGGCGGCGGAGCTCCACGCCCAGGCCTTCGCATACGCCGCCGGCCTCTACCGGGCCGAGACGCCCCAGGCGGTGATCGCCACGAGCGCCCTGCAGTTGGGAGGGACGATGCGCGAGGCGGAGCGGTTCGCCAAGCTGGCCGGCTGGGACGGTTTCGCGCCTGACGCTCTGCAGACCCTCGCCGCCGACGACGCCACCCGGCGGCTGGATGAAGACGATGACGCCGCCCTGTCCGCCCTGCGCATCGCGGACGCCCTGGTGGTGGAGCCCTCCGTGATCCTGCAGGCTTGGCTGGCGTCCGCCGCCCGGGTGCGCGGCGCGGTCGCCGAGGTGCAGGGTGGCGCGGGCTGGCTATGCCGCGACGCCGCCGGCGTCGTCCTTGCGGAGGCGGACATCGTCTGCATCGCGGCGGGCTTCGACACTGAAGCCCTTGTGGCCGGCCTCGCTCTTCGCCCCGTCCGGGGCCAACTGAACTTCACCGACGCGGACGTCTTCACCGGCGCCGCTGCGGCCTGGGGCGCGTACGCCATCCCGCTCCGTAGAGGCGGTGCGCTGTTCGGGGCCAGCCACCGGAGAGGCGAACGGCAGACGGAGCTGCGGGTCGAGGAAACCGCCGCAAACCTGGCCGCGCTGGCCATCCACAGGCCGGCGCTGGCGGAGCGGATGCGGGCTCTCGCGCCCGGTCGGCTGCAGGCGCGCGCAGGCGTTCGCGCAGCGACGCCGGACCACCTGCCCCTGGCCGGTGAGGCGGGTCGCCCGGGGCTGTTCGTGCTGAGCGGCCTTGGCGGTCGCGGCTTCACCCTCGCGCCGCTGCTGGCCGAGCATGTGGCCGCCCTGGCGACCGGGGCGCCGTCGCCGATCTCCAACGATCTCGCCCAGCGCCTACGACCGCTTCGCGCCGCTCGGGCGAACGCAACGCCCGCTTGACCGTTCAAGCGCTGTGGCTGCGCTTTCGGGAACGAGGATCACGATGGTAAGGCGAACGACGGTGCTGAGCGCTCTGATCGCGGCGCTCGCCATGCCGACGGGGGTCTGGTCCCAGCCGGAGGCGGCCACGACCAAGGAGCAGACCGCCAAGGCGGACCGGCAGGACGGCCAGGGCGGCTGCTTCTACATCAACCAACTGCAAGGCAACCATGCCCTGAACGATCGATCGGTGCTCTTCCGGGCCAACGTCTCGGATTTCTACAGGCTCGACTTCGCCGACCGCTGCTTTGCGTTGACCTACCCTCAGCCCGTGCTGATCCTGACGCCCGTAGGCGGCATCGGCCTGGTCTGCCACGCCCTCGACCTGGACGTGAAGGTGGGCGAGCAGGGACCCGGCTCCATCCCCGAACCCTGCATCCCATCATCGCTGCACAAGCTCACGCCCGCAGAGGTGGCCGCGGTGCCCAAGAAGGACCTGCCCTAGCCTCGCTGGCCGGCATGCAGGCTTCACACGGTGGGGATAGGCGGGGAGGTGATCACCTCGATGTTGTCGCGGAGCAGATAGAACATGTCCTGCAGCGCGGCGGCCCGGGCGTCAGGCGTTGCGGCGGCTTCGACCTCGCCGAGCTTGCGCGGCAAGTCCTGAGAGATGCCCTTCAGGATGCATTTCAGGTCGCCGTCCGTACCCCGTTTGGCAAGGTCCACATGCCCCTGCATGTCCAGACCGGAGAGCGCGCCGATCTGGGTCTTGAAGCCCTCGAAGCCTGCCAGCGGCGCCAGGCCTGCAGGCGCGGCGCGGTAGCTCGCCACCTGATCCTTCAGCGCTGCGGCGCGGCGCACGATGTCGGCGTAGAGCGGCTCGCGCGCCAGCGGATTCTGGGCCGCCGAAGCCTGGGCCGCCGAAGCCTGGGCCGGTGCATCCGCCAGACCGACCAGCATCAACTGCGGCGTCGCATGCGAACCTGGATGGAAGGAGGCCAGCATGATGGCGGCGGAAAGCGCGATGTCGCATGACATGGCGGGAGCATCCTGGCTGTGCGGCGATGACGTTCGCCACGGCCCACTCCGCCCTGGAATGGTAAACCAAAGATGACCGACGCCCCCGGGGAAGCGCCCATGACACAAGACGATCGCCTCACCGCCGCCTGGATGGCTCTCGACCAGGCGGCCGAGCGGGCCGCCGACGTGTCCGTCGCCAGCCTGTTCGAAACCGAGCCAGGGCGGCTCGCGCGCCTGTCGCTGGATGCGGCCGGACTTCACATCGACCTCTCCAAGCAGGCCTTGACCGCCGACGGCCTGGACGCCGGCTTGGCGCTCGCCCGCGCAGCGGGGGTGGAGGCCGCCCGCGCCCGGCTGTTTGAAGGCTTCGCGGTGAACACCTCGGAGCATCGCGCGGTGCTCCACCCGGCCCTGCGCGCGGCGGCCGGCGCCGTCTTCGCCGCCATGGGCGAGCCAGTCTCCGCCGAGGTCGAGGCCACCCTGGCGCGAATGAAGGCCCTGGCCGACGCCGTCCGCTCCGGCGCGGCGCGCGGCGCCACGGGCGAGCCGTTCCGCGCCGTCGTGCACATCGGCATCGGCGGCTCGGACCTTGGCCCGCGCCTTGTGTGGGAGGCGCTGCGCCCGCTCGACGCGCCCATCGACCTGCGCTTCGCCGCCAACGTCGACGCCGCCGAGATCCTCGCCGCCCTGAACGGGCTGGAGCCCGCCACGACCCTGGTGGTGATCGTGTCCAAGACCTTCACCACGCTGGAGACCCTGGCCAACGCCGATCTGGCCCGGGCCTGGCTCACCCAGGCGCTGGGCGAGGAGGGCGCCGGCATGCACCTGGCCGCGGTGTCAGCCGCGCCGGAGAAGACCGGTGCCTTTGGTATTTCGCCCGAGCGGGTGTTCGCCTTTGCGGACTGGGTCGGCGGTCGCTTCTCGATCTGGTCGGCGGTGGGGCTGTCCTGCGCCATCGCGCTAGGGTTCGAGACCTTCGAGGCCTTCCTGGCCGGCGCCGCCGCCATGGACGACCACTTCACCACCGCCCCCCTGGAGCGCAACGCGCCCGTGATGATGGCCCTGGCGGAAGTCTGGAACCGCAACGGCCTGCGACGCCCTGTCCGCGCGGTGGTCCCCTACGCTCAGCGCCTGAGACTGCTGCCGGCCTTCCTGCAGCAGCTGGAGATGGAGTCCAACGGCAAGCGGGTGACGCGGGAAGGCGAGCGCGTGCTTCGCTCCACCGCCGCTACGGTCTTCGGCGACGCCGGCACCAACGGCCAGCACGCCTTCTTCCAGCTCCTGCACCAGGGGACCGACGTGATCCCGGTGGACATCGTCCTGGCCGGGGAGGGGGACGGCGCAGACGACATGCACGCCAAGCTCCTGGCCAACGGGATCGCCCAGGCCGAGGCGCTGATGATCGGCCGCACCGAGGCCGCGGTGCGCGCCGAGCTGCAGGAAAGGGGCATGGACCCCGCCGAGATCGACGCCCTGGCCCCCCAACGCACCTTTCCCGGCAACCGGCCCAGCACCACCCTGGTCATGCCCAAGGTCGACGCGGCGAGCCTGGGCGCCCTGCTCGCGCTCTATGAGCACAAGGTGTTTGTGGAAGGCGCGCTCTGGGGGATCAACAGCTTCGACCAGTGGGGGGTGGAGCTCGGCAAGACCCTGGCCGCCCGCATCCTGGACGAACTGCAGGATGGCGCAACGCTGACGCACGACCCTTCGACGGCGGCGCTGATCTCGCGGTTCAAGACGCAAAGCGCCTAGGGCGTCAGGCTTCCGGCGTGTCTGCGGTGTCGTAGCCCGCAGGATCGAGACGTTCGTCCTCGGCGTGCGCGGTTGGGGCCAGCACGAAGCGGCGATCGCAGTAGCCGCACTCCACGAACCCGCGCTCCCCCATCTCCAGGTAGACCCGCGGGTGACCCAGCGCGCCGCCGACACCGTCGCACGTCACCCGGTGCTCGCTCACCACCACGACCTCGGGCTGGGGCGCGACGCCGCGGACGGGCTGAGGCAGGGACATGGACGAAGGCTCCAGCTTGGCACGGCGGGTGACGCCGCCTACCTAGGCGGGGCGTCCAAACCCGTCAACGAAGCCGCGAGCGGGTGGCCGCAACGCCTGAAGGATCGTCTCCGCCGCATGACCGCCCCCGTCCCCTCCCCCGACTTCGCCATCCAGGCCCAGGGGCTGGTGAAGACCTATCCCGCCACCAAGATGACCCCGGAGAAGACGGCGCTCAGGGGAATGGACTTGGCCATCCCGCGGGGGTCCATGTTCGGCCTGCTGGGACCGAACGGCGCCGGCAAGTCGACCTTCATCAACATCTTGGCCGGCCTGGTGAACAAGACCGCCGGCAAGGTGCACATCTGGGGAATGGACATCGACGCCCAGCCGCGTTCCGCCCGCGGCGCCATCGGCGTTGTGCACCAGGAGATCGTTTCGGACGTCTTCTTCACCCCGCGTGAGGCGCTGGAGGTGCAGGCCGGCTTTTACGGAGTGAAGAAGGCCGACCGGAAGACCGACGAGATCCTGGCCAGCCTCGGGCTCACCGACAAGGCCGACGCCTATGTCCGCCAGCTCTCCGGCGGCATGAAACGCCGGCTCATGGTGGCCAAGGCCATGGTCCATTCCCCGCCCATCCTGATCCTGGACGAGCCCACCGCAGGCGTCGACGTGGAGCTGCGCCGGCAACTGTGGGACCGGGTGCAGGAACTCAACGCGCTCGGCGTCACCATCGTGCTCACCACCCACTACCTGGAGGAGGCGCAGGCGCTCTGCGACCAGATCGCCATCGTCAACCGTGGCGAGGTGGTGGCCTGCGAGCCAACGTCCCAGCTGCTGCGCCGCCTGGACACCCGCTCGGTCGTGATCACCCCCACGGCGCCTTTTGCAGGAACGCCGGTGCTGGAGGGCTTCGAAGGCAAGCTGCGCCCCGACGGACGGCTGGCGGTCACCTATAAGAGCGAGGCGTCGAGCGTCGAGCGCGTGCTGGAGTCTGTCCGAGCCGCCGGCGTCCAGATCAAGGACCTCACCACCGAAGAGCCGGACCTGGAGGACGTGTTCCTTTCGCTGACCTACGGCGACACAGCGCAGACCGAGCATCCCACCCGCTTCTAAACCCCTGGCCCACGGCGTTGCGCCCCCGTTCCGCATCGTCTAGGTTCCGCCAGCCTTGCAGCCCGCACTCGTAGCTCAGCTGGATAGAGCGCTGCCCTCCGAAGGCAGAGGTCACAGGTTCGAATCCTGTCGAGTGCGCCAGGGCTCTTGAAGATGTTCAAGGATCAGCCAAGTCCCTGATCGTAGCTCCGGGTCATCCGCCGAAGGGTGTCCTGGACGGCCTTCCCGGCTTCCAGCGACTATATGAGCCCCTTGACGCAGGAGTTCATGATCAACTTCGCGGTCGATGACATGGATGCGATCCTCGCGCGCGTGACCGCGAAGGGCGTGCTGATCCTAAAGCGCGACGATAATGACGTCTTTGGCCGGTTCGCCTGGATCCTCAACCCCGATGGCGCCAAGATCGAGGTCTGGCAGCCAAAGAGCTAAGCCAGGGACGGCAGGGCGACCCCGGCGGCAGGGCGTCAAGGGATCGTACCGGGAGCCCTGGGTCTCGCCGCAGCTTCCACCTGCGACCACGGCTCATCGCACCTGATCGCCTCCTGACCCGCCGATCCCGCCGCTCGTCTCTCGCCCCCTATCCCTGCTGACCAGCCAAGCTAGCCTTCGCAAGATCACCGCGACGGAGGTCTAGCAGACATGGCCCAGCACTTGGCGATCGCCTCGCCGAAACTTGAGGCCCGGGTGGCGGGCCTGCTCTACCTGCTGGTGATTATACTTGGCGGGTACGCCGAGCTGGCCGGGCGCCAGGGGCTCGTCGTGGCCGGCGACCCCGGTGCGACCGCGCGAGCGATCATGAGCCACCAGCAAGCGTTCCGTATCGGCTTCGGCGCCGAGATGATGACCAACGTGCTGGCGATCCCGGCGACCCTGATCATCTACCGTCTGCTGGCGCCGAGCGGCCCCTTCCTGGCGCTTATGGCCGTGGCGTTCGATCTGACGCAGAACACGATCAACGCCGTCAACGCCTGGACGCAGTTCGCGCCGCTCACCTTCCTCGGCGGCTCGCCGGACCTGGCCGCCATCCCGCACGCCGAACTCGCCGCCTGGGCGCGGCTGATGCTGAAGTGGCACGACGTGGGCTTCTCCATCGGCCTGACCTTTTTCGGCTTCGCGCTGCCGATCTACGGCTGGCTGATCTTCCGTTCCGGGTACCTGCCTCGCTGGTTGGGCGTGCTCTACGCCCTCGCCGGGGCCTGCTACCTGGTCAGCAGCTACAGCAACTTCTTCGCCCCCGACCTGCCGCTGGCGGCGGACGCCATCTGGGGCTGCCTGATCGGCGAGGGCGCGCTCAGCCTGTGGCTGCTGGTCATGGGCGTGAACGAGCCCAGGTGGCGCGCCGTCGTCGCGGCGACGGCTTCGTGAACCGTCCCGCAACATCGGACAGCTTAGGGTCAGCCAGGGAGGTTCAGGTCATGCCGGTGTCGCTTGCACGCCTCTATGCGCTGCGCGCCATGTATCTCATCCTGCTGGTCATGGTCCCCCAGATGACCGCGGCCCGGATGGTCTACAGCGCAGCGCCGCTGAGTGCGTCCGACGGGTGGGCCTTCACGGCCTGCCTGCTGGCGGCCCTGTCGCTGCTGGCCGCGCTCGGGCTGCGCCACCCGCTGAAGATGCTGCCGCTGCTGATCTTCGAACTGGCCTGGAAGGTCATCTGGCTGGCCCGGGTCGCGGCGCCGCTGTGGCGGGCGGGCAGGGTCGATGCGGCGCTGGCCAGCGATACGGTGGCCGCAGGCGCGGCGGTGCTCGTCCTGGCCTTGATCCCCTGGCGCTACGTCGTCGGCCAGTATCTGCGGGCGCCGGGCGATCCCTGGAGGCGGAACACGCCGCTCCCATCGACGGCGCTCGCTTGACGCTGGGAGCGCATCGCCTGGAGGGGTTCGCTGCATCCCGCGTCAGCCTCGTCCGTGGCTACGCTCGCCGCATTGGGAGTGCGCCGCTCGCGAGACAGATGATCGTCGCGCTCGTCCTGGCGGTCGCCATCGGCTACCCGCTCGACCTCCTGGTCAATGGCGGGCGGCTCGGCGTCACCTGGCGGGCGATGGAGCTCGGCATGGCGGGCGTGCTCGCCTTCGGCGTTTCCGAGCGCTGGC
>CAXTRP010000064.1:0-255 GCA_964246615.1 uncultured Caulobacteraceae bacterium
GCCGAAGCCGTTTTCGTTCAGGTCATAGCGAACGACCGCCGAGAAGGTCGCGCTGGAATAGCCGACGCCCGCTTCCTCGCGACGAAGCGCGAAACTGTCACGGTCCAGCCGCGACCGGGTGAAGAAGGAGAGCCCCGGGAGCGGCTGGGAGGTCGCCGCCACGATCCAGTCTGACGACGTTCCAGCGAGACCCGACAAGTTGTTGAACTGAGGGTCAGGCTCGGCCCGGAAGGTGCGGCCCACCAGCAGGCTGGC
>CAXTRP010000064.1:265-10569 GCA_964246615.1 uncultured Caulobacteraceae bacterium
CCAGTTCACTGTGCTGCGTCCGCCGACATTCAGGCGCTGGCCGCCCTCCAGCAGGTCGAAGCCCGAGAAGCGATCGACGGAAAAGAGGTTGGTCTCGTCATACTCGAACGAGGCGCTGTCCTCGTTGGGTATGTTGGGGTCCACCTTGTAGGTCGGCGACAGCGCAATCTGAGCCAAGGGTTCGAGCACGACGCTTGCGCCGCCGATGGGCTTGATGAACGGCCAGCTCAGATTGGCTCCAGCCGTGCCCGAAATGCGGCCAACGGTGCTCTTGCCCGGGTCGAAGGTCTGAGTGATTGGGTTATAGATCTGCGGATCGCCGATGGAGAAGACGTCTCCGCGAGCGAACAGGAAGGGATCAATCCGGATGCCATTGTCCAGCGTGAACGAGCTGCGCCAGTTCCCGCCAAGGCTGGCGTGCCGCGAGTCGGTATAGCTCAGTGCGGACAGTTGCTTACCGCCTGCGGCGAGCCCAGCCAAGTTGATGGCGGAGTACAGTTCGGGTCCCTCGGGCAGCACGCCGTTGGGATCGTAGATAGAAAGCACACGGTCGTTGCGGGTCAGAGCGACCGCATTGGCCTGTAGCTTCAGCTGCCCCCCGAGCACGGGATCGGGCGGATCGAAGCGGGCTTCGATCAGCGGGCCAACGATCGGGAAGGGCCTGCTGCTCTCGTAGAGACCGTTGATCCCGTCCGGAGCGAGCCCGTAGGCGCGCAGGCTTTGGAAATCCAGCGCCGCCACGGAGACGTAGGACGCCGTATCCTCGCGCACCGTGTAGAGCTGGGTGATCAGGCGGTCGGTGTCGGCGGGAAAGGGACCGCGGTCGGTGTAGACGTCGTGAATGCCGTAGCGCTGGAACAGGGTAGGGTCTGTGGTGCGCTCCACCCCGAAGCCCCAAACCCAGTTCTTGTCCGGAGTGACGTCGAACAGCCCGCGTCCGAGCAGGTAGCTGCGAGACGTGTCGTCGCCGAACTTCTGATGGTTGTTGAAGTTCTCCGAATAGGTATAGCCGCCACGGATGTCGATCATGCCGGAATAGAAGCGCTCAGTAAGCCGTGCGTTCAGCAGCGGGTTCACTTCGGTGTTGATCTGTGGCGAGATGATCAGGTCAGTGGAGGGGTTGATGGCGAATAGGTAAGGCTGCTCATAGGAGAAGCCTCGTCTGCGAGAATATTCGATCTTGGGCGCAAGCAAACCGGAACGGCGAGGTGCGGTCGGATCAGGGTGCCAGAACACAGGCGCGTAGAAGATTGGCACGCCCAGCACCCGGATCACGGCGTTGCGATAGTAGATCACCTGGTTCTGGCGATCCTCGATGATGCGGGTGGCCGAGATCGACCAAGTCGGCGGCTTGGACGAGCCGTCGAGAGCGCAGATGTTGCAGGCGGTATAGACCGCGTTGTTCAGCTGGTTGATCGCATCATTGCGCCGCACGGCCGCGCCTGCGGTCAAGGTGGTGTTGCCCACCTGGCGGGTGGCGAAGCCCAGGGCCACGGCGGCGCGGAACTGGTCGTCCAGGGTGACGTCGTCGCCATAGATGACCGATCCGTCCGGGCTGACCAGCACCGCATGCCCCTTGGCGTGGGCGGCGCCGGTGACGGTGTCGTAGATCAGCACGTCTGCGCGGAGGGTCTTGCCCTGGTAGCGGGCCTGCACATGGCCGGTGGCGGTCACCAGGTTCTTCGGCTGGTCCTGGGTCACGGCGTCGGCTTCCAGCAGCAGGTCTCGTGGACCTAGGCCGTCATCAGCCAGCGGCGGCGCAGGCGCGCGGTTTCTTAAGGCTCCGCTCTGAGCGAATGCGCCCATGTGGCACGCCACGGCGGCGACCCCGGCCAGCAGCAGCGCACGGCCCGAACCGCGTATCCGGGCTCTGGCTGGCGACAAGCCGCCTGAACTCACGCGACGGGGAGCGCCATGGCGCATGACTGGAACGGTTCCCTGCAGCTAGCCCACAGGGCTGACGGCGAAGCCTCCTCTGGGGGCGGGGAGGCGGTTGCGTCAACCGTCTTCAGTGTAGCAGAGCAGGGTGAAGCCGCCGAGCAACGCTATCAGCGGAGGCGCCCAGGCCGCGAGCGATGGCGGGATCACCTCCGCCTTGCCAAGAGCCGCGCAGAACTGGTTGAAAAAGAACAGGATGAAGCCCAGCGCGATCCCCGATCCAGCAAAGCCTGCAAGGCCGCCAAGCCTCAGCAGGCGGAGCGAAAAGGCCGCGGCGAGCACCGACATGCCTGCAAACATGATCGGTGTGGCCAGCAGCGTGTCCAGCTGCATGCGATACAAGGTCGCCGAAAATCCCGCCCGCTCAGTTCGCGCGATGATGAACGGCAGGCTCCAGAACGGAACGTCCTGTGCGGAGCTGAAGTGCTGCAGCGCGGTGCGCTCGTCCAGGGTGGAGGCGAGGGTGACCGCCGGAATGCTGAGCGCCTGACCGCCTGGCCCAGCCTCCTTCACACCCATCAGCACCCACTGGTGGTGGCGCAGCACCGCACGATCGGCCTCGATCCGGCGAGAAAAACGCGAGTGGCCGAACGGGTCGAGATTGTAGACGAAGAGGGTGACGTTTTTCAGGTTAACACCTGATCCCACCTGAGAATTAGCCCTGATGATGATCTGTGTTCTACGGTCGCCCTGGCGCAGCCACAACGCCTTGTCGGTCAGCTCCCCTGGAACGGAGGTGAGGCTGGTGTAGAGCCGGGTGTAGGCGCCGTCCGCCAGGGAGATGAGCGGATTGAGCACCAGTACGGTGAGCAGCCCGATGGCTACCGCCGCACCCGCCGCGGGGAAGATGAACCGCCAGGCCGACACGCCCGCGGCCCGCAGTGCGACCAGCTCGCTGCGCCGGTTCAGGTTCACGAAGGCGGACAGCACTCCAAACAGGAAGGCGAAAGGCAGCAGCTGGATCAGCTTGGACGGCGCGCCGAGTATCGTCAGGTTGAAGATGTCGCCTAGCGACACCTCATGGAATCGGTTCGTGCCCACCGTCCGAGACAGCTCCACGAAGTCGATAAGGGTGACGATGGAGGCGAGGACAGCGAGTGCGCCGAACACTGCGAGCAGGGTGCGCGTCAGCACGTAGCGCTCGATGCGGGTGAGGCGAAGGCCACGGCGCTTCATCCCCGGTCCACGGTCATGAGCGCGATCGGGGCGGAGGAAACCCGAGAGGCGGCTGCGCAGAAGCCTGGTCGGCCGGGCTGCGCGCAGGGGCGGGTTAAGCGACATCTCGGATACGCGGGAGGGCCAAGCTTGTTCGGTCGCAGGCTCTACACGTCGGAACGCCGTCCGCCAAATCGCAGAGCCGGTCTCGCCGAACCCGGCGTTTTGGCCTAAGTCGAAACGAACGCGCGAGGAAGACCGATGGACGTGGAATTCGCAACCGGCCTTGGCGAAGCTGATGGGCGTACAGCGCTCGGCTTCATCGTGTCCGAGGACGAGCTGGATCCGGTGATCCAAGCCAGCGAGGCCCTCTCCGGCGGCGCGGTCGGCCGCGCCCTGGCTCATGGTCGGTTCAAGGGCGCCAAGGGTCAAAGTCTGGAGGTGCTCGGGTCAGGGACCGTCGGCCGCATCGTGCTGGTGGGCGCAGGGTCCAAAGCGGACGGCGAGACCGCCGACGTGGAGCAGGCCGCAGCATCCGCCTATCATGCGGTGAAGACCAGCGGCGCCACGACGCTGGCTCTGGACCTCAGCGCGCTCAGCCCAGAGCAGGCTGCGGCCGCCGCGTTCGGCGTCCAGCTCGGCGCCTACCGCTTCGACCGCTATCGCACTACGGAAAAGGCGGAGAAGAAGCCATCGATCACCAATCTGCGGATCGTGACGCCGCAGGCGGACGCTGCGCGCGAGGCCTATGGTCCGCTCTCGGCCGTAGCGGATGGCGTGCGCTTCACCCGAGACTTGGTTTCAGAGCCGGCCAACGTGCTCTATCCCCAAGAGTTCGCCCAGCGTGTGAAGGCGCTGGAGGCGATGGGCCTGCAGGTGGAGGTGCTGGGCGAGGCCGACATGGCCAAACTCGGCATGGGCAGCCTGCTCTGCGTCGGACTCGGCAGCGAGCGCGAGAGCCAGCTGGTGGTGATCCATTGGAAGGGTGCGCCCGACCCCGACGCCCAGCCGATCGCCTTCGTCGGCAAGGGCGTGTGTTTCGACACTGGCGGCATCTCCATCAAGCCGGCTGACGGCATGGAGGACATGAAGTGGGACATGGGGGGTGCCGGCACGGTCGCGGGCCTCATGCACGCTCTGGCCGGTCGCAAGGCGAAGGTCAACGCGATCGGCATCCTGGGTCTGGTGGAGAACATGCCCGACGGCAAGGCGACCCGGCCAGGCGATGTGGTCACCTCCATGTCGGGCCAGACGATCGAGGTGATCAACACCGATGCGGAAGGCCGCCTCGTGCTGGCCGACGCGCTCTGGTATTGCCAGGATCGCTTCAAGCCGAAGTTCATGATCGACTTGGCCACGCTGACAGGCGCCATCATCATCTCGCTCGGCCACGATTACGGCGGGCTGTTCTCCAATGACGATGATCTGTCCGAAGGCCTGCTGGTCGCCTCAAGGACGAGCGGCGATCCCCTGTGGCGCCTGCCGCTTCCGGCTCAGTACGAAAAGCAGATCGAGAGCATGATCGCCGATTTGAAAAACATCGGCGGCCGACCTGCCGGTTCGATCACCGCGGCGCTGTTCCTGCAGAAGTTCGTCAACGGCACGCCCTGGGCGCACCTCGATATCGCCTCGGTCGCCTGGAAGAAGCCCTCGTCCAACCCGACCATTCCCGAAGGAGCGAGCGGTTTCGGCGTGCGGCTGCTGAACCAGCTTGTCGCGGACCGCTACGAAAGCTGAGCGCCTCGGCCGCCAGGATCGAGGACGAGGCGCGGTGGCCTGCGAGGTCTGGTTCTACCACCTGGAAAGCACGGGCCTCGATCAGGCCCTGCCCGAGCTGCTCGAGAAGACCTTGGCGAGGGGTTGGCGGGCGCTGGTGCGCTGCAGCGGCCAGGATCGGCTGGAGCATCTGGACGGCTGGCTCTGGAGCTACCGCGACGACAGCTTCCTGCCACATGGCGTGGCCGAGGGTGCGGAGGCGGCGCGCCAGCCCGTGTTGCTGACCACCGGGACCGAGAACCTGAACGGGGCGCAGGCCCTGTTTCTTCTGGACGGCGCAGAGGCGGGGGGACTGGACGGCTATGAGCGTTGCGTGGTCCTGTTCGACGGGCGCGACGAGGCCGCAGTGGCGCTGGCCCGCACACGCTGGCGCGCGGTGAAAGCCGAGGCGCATCCCGCCTCCTATTGGCGCCAGTCGGAGGAGGGTGCGTGGCGAAAGCAAGCATGAAGACGCTGGCGGTCTTGGCGGGTTGCGCCGTCCTTTGCGGCTGCGCGTCCGACACGGCCGATACGCCGGGCGGGCGGCCGCCGCCCCTTCGGGTCGTGGCGGGTTCGCTGTTGCTGCCGGCGCCGGGACCGCCGCGTCCGCTCCGCGATACCTGTGGCGCCGGGACGCTGGCTAGCCTGTTGGGCCGGCCTCGCAACCAGATCCCGGTCCCGGTCGATCTCACCCACCGGCGGGTGGCCTGCACGGCCTGCCCCGTGGCGCCGGACGTGCAGCTGGACCGGGTCAACATCCTGTTTGACGCCCAGACAGGCCTGGTGACCAGGATCACCTGCGGGTGACTGGAAGGCGGTGGATCTTTAGGGTTCGGGTAGCCCGCGTCCCGTCGCTCAACGAATGCCGTTTGGTCTGAAGCGTCCGGGATCAGCTTCGTCAATCTAGTCGGCCTCCGTCGGCTCCTGCTCGCTGCGTGTTGCGAACCAGGCCCAGGCCGCCGCGGCCACCAGGATCACGGCCGAGAGGAGGAAAGGCGCCCCCGCCTCCGAGGTAGGGTGGGGCGGGGTGACGTAGTAGGCGAAGACCAGGGTGAAGACGGAAGGGCCGACCAGCTCCGAGATACCGGTCAGGCTGGCGTTGGCGCCTTGCAACTGGCCCTGCTCGGCGGCGTCGACGTGGCGGGTCATCAGGGTCTGGGTGGCGGCGCCGGACATGCCCCACAGCGCCAGCACCGGAATGCCGGCCCAGAAAACCAGTTCGTTTTGGGCGAGCCCTGCGATGGCCATGCCGCAGGCTCCAAAAACCAGCCCGATCACCAGCATCCATCGGTTGCCGATGGCCCGGGCCGCGCGCCCCACCAGGACCACCTGCACCAGGATCAGCGCCACACCCGCAGCCGCCAGGGTCAGGCCGACCCTGCCCGTGGTCCAGCCGTACCGGTGCATGGCGTAGAGCACCACGACCGACGGGATCACGACCTGGGCGAGGTTGGAGAGGAACGCCACTCCGGCCAGGCTCGCCAGTTCCGGGTGACGGCGGAGGAGCGCCAGGGCGCCGATGGGGTTGGCGCGCTTCCAGCTAAAGTTGCTTCGAAGATCCTTGGGTAACGACTCTGGAAGCACCAGGAAGCCGTAGGCGGCGTTGGCGAGGCTTAGTCCCGCCGCCACGATGAACGGCAGGCGCGCGCCATACTCGCCGAGGATCCCGCCCAGCGCCGGCCCCAACACGAGCCCCGCCCCAAACGCAGCCGCCAGCACACCGAAGGCCTGAGGGCGCTTTTCAGGCGCGGTGGTGTCGGCGATGTAAGCGCTGGCGGTGCCAAAGCTTGCGCCCGTGATGCCGGAGATCAACCGGCCTAGGAACAGCCACTGCAATGTCGGCGCCCAGGCCATCAAGGCATAGTTCAGCCCCAGACCGATGTTGGACGCCAGGATCAACGGGCGTCGCCCGAAACGGTCAGAAAGCGAGCCGATCACAGGCGAAAAGAAAAACTGCATCAGGGCGAACACGGTGTTGAACAGCCCGTAGATCACCGCCGCCATCGACACGGTTCGGCCCGAGAGCCTGTGCGTCAGCCGGTTGGCTGCGTGCTCCAGCAGGTGCGAGTGAGTGTGCGAGCGGGCCAGCAACTCGGTCACCAGGTGCGGCAGGACGGGCGACACCATCCCCAGCGCCATGATGTCCAGCAGCACGGTGATGAAGATGAAGGTGAGCGCCGCCTTGCCCGACGGCCGCTCCGAGCTCGGACTCATTGTCCCACTGGCCTTCGCAGGTGGGCGCAGCGGGGCAGGGCGAAAGGTGTCGGCATCGCCTGAAGGTTAACCGTGCAGCTTTGCAATTCCCTAACGCTCATCGCGATCAAGGCTGTAGCGGGCTGCGGCGAAGACGTCCTGGAACATCTGCGGCGTCAACCGGCCGGTGTTCGTGTTCAGCCGCGAGCAGTGGTAGCTGGAAAACAGCACGTAGCGCCCGAGGTCGAACCGCGCACCGTGGCCAGCGGCTCCGGGCGGCGGTTTCAGTCCAAGCGCGCGAAACACGTTGCGGCGGGACACGTCGCCCAGCGCCACGATGCTTCGAAGCCTCGGCAGCGCCTCGATCCGCGCGGTGAGGAACCGACGGCAGGTGGCTTCCTCCACCGGCAAGGGCTTGTTCTGAGGCGGCGCGCAGCGGACCGCGTTGGTGACCATGGCGTCCACGAGTTCAAACCGGTCGTCCGGGCGGGCCTGATACTCTCCCTGCGTGAAGCCGAACCGAGCCAGCGTTTCATAGAGCAGCACGCCGGCATGGTCGCCCGTGAACGGCCGGCCTGTTCGGTTTGCGCCCTGCCGCCCTGGCGCCAAGCCGACCACCAGCAGCCGCGCATCGGGATCGCCGAAGGAGGGTGCGGGGCCGTTGAACCAGGCGGGATGGGCGGCGCGGTTTTCGGCGCGGTAGTCCGCCAGGCGGGGACAGAGGGGACAGTCGTGCGGCGGCTCCGGGTTCAGCGGGACCGCTTGGGCGAGGGGGCTCACAGGCGGGATCAGTCGTCGGCCTCCGCGGCGATCCGCTCGCTGCGGTCGCTCGGGTCTTGCAGGAAACGCGGGGTGGCCGACATGCGGGGCCGACCAATGATCGGCACGAGATCGGCCAGGTCCACGAAGGTGTCGGCCTGGCGGCGCAGCTCGTCTGCAGCCATGGGCGGCTGCGACTTGACGGTGGAGACCACCGTAACCCGCACGCCGCGGCGCTGCACGGCCTCCACCACCCGGCGGAAGTCGCCATCACCGGAGAACAGGATGGCGTGGTCGAGGTGAGCGGCCAACTCAAGCATGTCGACAGCAATCTCGATGTCCATGTTGCCCTTGGTGCGGGTCACGCCGGTGGAAGACTCGGTGTAGCGGCGAGCGGGTTTGGTGACCAGGGTGAAGCCGTTGTAGTCGAGCCAGTCCACCAGGGGGCGCAGCGGAGAGTATTCCTGGTCCTCGACGATGGCCGTATAATAATAGGCGCGGGTCAGCACGCCGCGTTTGCGGAACTCTTCCAACAGCTTCTTGTAGTCGATATCTATGTTCAGTGAGCGAGCGGCGGAGTAGAGATTGGCGCCGTCGATGAACAGAGCGGTGCGGTCGGTGGGATAAAAGGTCATCGAAGGATAATGGCTTCCGGAAAACAGGCGGCGGTGCGCCGGGAATGCGACGAGTCTATCATCGTGGCGCTCGGCGGCAATCTCGCAAGCGGCGGTCGGTCTAGCCGTCAGGTGCTGGGGGCGGCGCTGAACGCCCTGCCGTCAGCCGGCATGCAGGTGCTGAAGTGCTCCCGCTTCTGGCGATCCAGTGCATGGCCCGACCCCTTGCAGCCGCCGTTCCTGAACGCGGTAGCGCAGGTAGCTACGTCGCTCGGGCCCGAGCAGATGCTGGAAGCGCTGCATGGCGTGGAAGCCGCCTTCGGGCGGGAGCGAAGCCGTCTCAACGCGCCGCGCGCGCTCGACCTCGACCTTGTCGCATACGGACGGCGGGTACAGGCCGGTCTGCTCGTCCTTCCCCATCCGCGCGCGGCGGAGCGGCTCTTCGTCATGGGTCCGTTGGCGGAGATCATGCCGGATTGGCGTCATCCGCTGACGGGCGAGCGGGCGCATGACCTGGCCCGTCGCGCTGTGGTCGGAAAAGACGCCACGCCGCCAGCCGAGGCGGAATGAGGTTTGCAAAAGCTCCGTACCGCGCTTATCAGACTCTTTCGCAGCACCTTCAGGATTCTAAATGGCTCGCGTCACGGTCGAAGATTGCGTCGACAAGGTCCCTAACCGCTTCAGCCTCGTGCTGCTGGCGGCGCATCGCGCCCGGGCGATCTCCACGGGTTCCGAGCTGACCGTCGACCGCGACAACGATAAGAACCCGGTGGTTGCGCTGCGCGAAATTGCGGACGACGGCGTGGAGCCCAACGGCTTGCGCGAGAACCTGATCTCGACCTTGCAAAGAGTGGACGAGCGCACCGAGGCGGAGGAAGAGGCCGAGACCCTCGCCCTGCTGGCCGATCCGCAACACATGCACATGAGCGAGCAGGAACTGGTGCGGGCCCTGCAGAGTGACCGCGACGGCGGCCAAGAGGAGCGGTACTGAGCCCGGAGGCGTCAGGCCTCGCCACTCAGGAAGCGTCGCGGGAGGGTATCCCGCTCGCTTCGCACATCGTTTCGTCATCCATGTCGTCAGCGGTCGGCGATCCGCCCGCTCCACGTCACCAGCGCTTTCTTCGCCAATATGAGCTGATCGAGCGGGTCAAGAGCTACGACCCCACAGCCGACGAAGCGCTACTGAACCGCGCCTACGTCTACGCCATGCGTATGCATGGCGGCCAGCTGCGTGCTTCAGGCGATCCGTATTTCGCCCATCCCATCGAGGTAGCGGGCATCCTCACCGACTACCGCCTCGACACCGCCGCCATCGTCACGGCGCTGCTGCACGACGTGATCGAGGACACCGTCGCCACCCGATCGGATATCGCCGCGCGCTTTGGCGAGGAGGTGGCGGAACTGGTGCAAGGGGTGACCAAGCTGTCCCGCCTGGAGATGGGTGGTGAGCACGCGCGCCAGGCGGAGAACCTGCGCAAGTTCATCCTGGCGATCTCCAAGGACGTGCGCGTGCTGATGGTCAAGTTGGCCGACCGGTTGCACAACATGCGTACGCTGCATCACATTGCAAAGCCTGAGAAGCGCGAGCGCATCGCCCGCGAGACGCTGGACATCTACGCACCGCTGGCCCGCGCCATCGGCGTGCACCGCATCTGCCAGGAGCTGGAGGAACTGTCCTTCAAGCACCTGAACCCCACCGCTCGCGACGCCATTCTGCGCAGGCTTGAGACGCTCCGCGCTGAGCAGGGCGCCGCGGTCGCCGCCGCCTCGGGCGAGATCACCGCGCGCCTGGAGGCGGCGGGGATCACCGCGCGGGTGCACGGCCGGCAGAAGTCGGCCTACTCCATCTGGCGCAAGCTCCAGCGTAAGTCGGTGGCCTTTTCCCAGCTG